>JBPCWJ010000162.1:0-11620 GCA_051009635.1 Rhizobiaceae bacterium | reverse complement strand
GGTTTTCATCAAATCCACCTTCAACGGAGAGGTCACCGAGATCCCACATGGGATCGTTCATGCCGGAATATTCCCAGTCCACTATCCAGATGCGTGAGCCGGTATCAAGAAAATTCTCGCAAAGCGGGTCGCAATGGCAGGGCACCAGCGGCAGTTCATTTGCTGATAGAGCCTCGCGTACCGAGCCAGCTTCAGCAACCACGTCATGATATCCGTCCGGTAGTTCAACATCCTTTGTAGCCAATATGCCAAGATATTCGTCAATCATCGTGAAAAGCTCGAACCGGAAGGGGAATTTTGCATTGGATTTATGCAGGAGGCTGAACGCCTCACCCGCCCTGGCTGGCGAGTTTTTCCTTTGCTTGAATGCGTCCGGGGTCATGGTCACGGCATTGTCCACGTAGCGGGTCACCATGACGCCGGTATCAGGATCAGCATGAATAACTTCAGGGCTTACGCCTGCCACTGCCGCTTCTCTTGCTGCTACAGCTTCATTTGCCCGGTCGATATATTCCTCTGTCCCTTCTCCGGGAATTCTCAGGCAATATTCGTCAACGCGAAAGACCTTGTTTGTCAATCCTCCCAGCCGTTCAATATCCCCGGTGTAACCGGCCAGTTGTTGTATTGCGGACATGATTTTACGCGCATTTTCCAGATCGTCCCCGTCCATAAACCGGCCTTTCCATTACAATATTGCCAAGAGGTGTTTTCAAGCCTTTGTCTATTTAGATATCATGATAAAAACTGCCGCACAAAATGAAACCGGAGAGTCTATGTCCAACAAGAAGCATTCTGGATTTCTTGGCTCAGTCTATAACGCAGGTGATCCTGACGAGATCGCAAAACTCTATGATGGATGGGCAAATTCCTATGACGAGGAAATGGCTTCCGCCGGCTACCGGCATCCGTCAATCTGCGTTGCATTGCTTGCCCGTCACCTGCCCGGAGGTGCTGAACCTCTGCTTGATGCGGGAGCGGGAACCGGGCTGATCGGAGAATGGCTTGGTATTCTTGGTTACAGGCAAGTAGAAGGCCTGGATATATCCGAGGGGATGCTGAAGGTGGCGGCCGGGAAGGGGGTTTATTCAAAACTCCACAATCTGGCGCTTGGAGGTGTACTACCATTTGCAGATGGGGAATTTGCGGGAATTGTTTCATCAGGCGTGTTCACAACCGGACATGTCGGCGCAGAGGCCCTGGATGAGCTGATCCGAATTTGCAAACAAGATGGTGTCATCGTTTTGACGATCAAGAATGACCTATGGGATAATGAGTTTGCAGGCAGGCTTGCAGAACTGGCGCAGGAGGGGGCTATTGAACTGATTGAGGAAACGGTTCCTTATGTCTCAATGCCCGGCGAAGCTGGAACGATTCCCAGCCGCGGAATTGTGCTCCGGATCAGATGAAGGCTTCAGGCTTTCACCTTCAAATTTTCAGGATCGTACAGTATGCCCGTAAACAGTTCTGCCGGATACGCCTTGTTGGCCACCACGAGTTCGAATTCGCCCGAATTCAGGAAATCTTCCGAGACACCATCTGGATTGCGCACATAGCCATATCCGATGTTCTTACCGACCGTATAGCCATAACCACCTGAAGTTAGGTAGCCTACGGATTCGTCATTTCGGAGAATGGTTTCGCGTCCTGCCAGAACGACATCGTTGTCAGCGAGTGTGAAGCCGACAAATTGTTTGGAAAGAGGTTTGCCTGAAACCTTTTCCAGCGCATCGCGCCCCAGAAATGATGTGTTCTTCCGCATTTTTACTGCCCAACCGAGGCCGGCCTCAAATGGCGTGTCATTTGGTGTGATGTCTGAAGACCAGGCCCGATATCCTTTTTCAAGCCGCAAGGATTCAAGCGCCCGGTAACCTACCGGACGAATATTTTCGTCCGCGCCGGCTTCCATCAGAACATCAAATACGGCTCCGGTAGCATTAATCGGAAGGTGCAGTTCCCATCCAAGTTCTCCCACATAGGTCACTCTGATCGCCCGGACCGTCACGCCTGCAACTTCCAATTCCCGGATATGGGCAAAGGGAAATGCCTCGTTGGATACATCGGTGTCCGTTATTTTCGAGAGCACTGTCCGCGCCTTGGGCCCCATCAAGGAAAGCGTGCCCCACTCCTGGGTAACGTCGGCTAACTGCACATCCCCGTCTGGTAGGTGATCGGCGATCCATGCAGCATCATGTGTACGGAAACCGGTCCCAGTTACGATGTAGAACCTGTCTTCTGCCAGTCTGCCAACAGTCAGATCAGCTTCAATCCCGCCGCGAGTATTTAGCAATTGTGTATAGGTCAGGCGACCGATTGGTTTGGTGACATCATTTGCGCAAATCCAGTCCAATGCAACGGCAGTATCTGCGCCTGTGAGTTCGTATTTTGCGAAGGAAGATTGATCAAATATTCCGACATGTTCACGGACATGTTCATGTTCACGCCCCACCTGTTCAAACCAGTTCTGTCGCCCCATGGTGGGTTTGTCTGCGGCTTCCATCTTTTCCGGCGCAAACCAGTTGGGGCGCTCCCAGCCAAGTTTTGAACCAAAAACCGCCCTGTGAGACTTCAAGCTTTCATAGAGAGGAGAGACTATGTATGGCCTCCCAGACTCATACTCTTCATTGGGATAGGCAATCGTATAGTGCTTGCCATAGGCTTCCAGTGTCCGGTCGCATACCCATTTTCGATCTTCGTGCAATTCAGAAAACCGGCGAATATCTACCACCCAGAGATCCAGGGGCGCTTCTTCCCCCACGACCCATTCCGCCAATACCCAGCCAGCTCCACCACCTGATGCTATTCCAAAGGCATTGAACCCTGCACCGACATACATGTTGGCGCATTGAGGCGCAGTTCCGAGGATGAAATTTCCATCCGGCGTAAAGCTTTCGGGACCGTTGATCATTTGCTTGGCGCCGGTTTCATTCAATGCAGGAAATCTGGCAATCGATTGGACAAGATGCTGTTCGAAGTGATCAAAATCATCATCAAACAAATGGAACTGCCAATCATCTGGAACATCATCTGTTGTGCAGGGTATCGGATTGGGTTCATAACCACCCAAGACAAGACCGCCGACTTCCTCCTTGAAATAGGTCCGGCGGTCAGGATCCCGGATTGTCGGTGCATCCTTTGCCAAACCATCAATTGCTTCGGTAATGATGTATTGGTGCTGAACAGGCTGTAACGGGACGTTAATTCCAGCCATATTGCCGACTTGACGCGCCCATTGCCCAGCGCAATTGACCACTTTTTCGCAGGCAATGTCTCCTTCGCTGGTTTTTACCGAGACAATCCGGTCCCCTTGCATTTCAAATCCGGTTACACGCACATTTTCGATGATATTCACCCCATGCATGCGTGCGCCCTTTGCAAGCGACAAGGTAATGTCGGAAGGGCTGGCCTGACCGTCGGTTGGCAACCAACTTGCGCCGACCAGATCACTAACATCCATCAAGGGCATCATGCGTTTGACCTCCTCGGGCGAAATCAGATGCATATCCATGCCAAAACTACGGGCGGTTGTTGCCAGACGCTGATATTCGATCCAACGGTCCTGATTGGTCGCCAGCCGAAGACAGCCTGTCATTTTCCAGCCGGTTTCAAGCCCGGTTTGTGATGCCAGGTCCTTGTAGAGATCAACGGAATATTTCAGTACCTGGGTGATGGATGCGGATGACCGAAGCTGGCCGACCAAGCCGGCCGCATGCCAGGTAGAACCCGAAGTCAGTTTTCCCTGTTCCAGCAAAACAACATCGGCCTTGTGATCCCTGGCGAGGTGATACGCGGTAGAGCAGCCAATAATGCCGCCGCCAATAACAACGATTCCGGCTTGTGAAGGTATCGTCATTGGGGCAGTTTCCCGTATTTTTCCTGATAGCTTTCCAGCGCTTTTTCAAGACGCGCGAGGTTCTCTTCGGCATATCCGCCGTAGTCGGCTCCCGGTGCATCGAGATGCAATTGTGAAACCATCGCCCACATAGCTTCTCGCAGGAGGGACGCGCATTGCATGGCGTCGAATGCCTTCAATGTGGCTGTGTCTGTAACTTCTCCAAAATAGGAATCGAGAAGAACGTTAGCTTCGGTATCGTCCATTCCCGCATTCGAAGCTGCGCCTGCAAGGTCGAACATGGCGGTGGAAAATCCGGCATATTCGAAATCGATCAGCCACAGCCTGTTGCCGTCATCCAGTATATTTGCCGGTAGCAGGTCATTGTGGGCGAAGATAATCGGCATGGAGATTTGAGCTTCTTCCATTGCTTGCCCAAGTTCGAGGTAGTGCGGGATATGTTTCCTGAACGGGCTGTCTCCGGCTTCCAGTGTCCGGGCGTAGTCCCTAATCACATGAAAGGGCCAGAACATGAATCCGGGGCCGGAAACATGTTGCGGCATCTTGTGATGGAATTCATGAACAAGTTTGGCCACACGCTCCGGTGCAGCTTTCACATCCTCTTCCTGCCAGGTTTTTGCGTCTATGAATTTCGAGACCATTACTCCCGGTGCTGAATATTCGACTTCGGGTGCCAGACCTGCAGAATAAGCCGCATGTGCCGTCATAAGCTCACGTTTGCGATCCACATGATGAAAGGGATAATCTTCACCGAATCGCACAACATGGCTTCCGTTCTCGTCAGTAACTTTCCAGCCTTCATTTGAGAGGCCGCCGGTCAGCGGCTCCATTGAGATATTGCCTTTCCAAATTCCAAGATTGGCAATTCGATCACGGTTCATGTCCGTTCTCCGGCAATTCCGAGTTTCTCACGTGCATTTTTGGCGCTGGCAGAAATCAGGCGGTCAACAATGATTGCAATGAATGCCACTGCAAGGCCCGCTACCAATCCTCGCCCGGGATCAGCCTTGGTTAGAGCAATGTAGACTTCCTGTCCCAGATCACGCGTGCCGACAAGAGCGGTGATCACCAGCATGGATATGGCAAACATCACGGTTTGGTTTACGCCGAGCATGATTTCAGGAAATGCGAGCTTCAACTTGATACGCGTCAGCAGTTGCCCTTCAGTGCATCCCATAGATCTGCCGGCCTCGACCAATGCCGGATCGACATTCTTAATGCCCAGGGCTGTATATCGGATGGCTGGCGCGATTGCGTAGGCGACAACTGCGATCATCGCGGTGAAGTCGCCGACCCTGAACAACATGACTGCAGGCATCAGATAGACAAATGACGGAAGGGTCTGGAGGGTATCGATGATAGCCTGGACCCACATCCACAGCGTTTTGCGTTCGGCAGCAAAGACGCCGATTGGGACGCCGATCAGTAATGCGATGACCGTAGAAATCCCGCACAGATAGACGGTAATCATCGCTTTTTCCCAAAGCCCAACCAGTGCGATGAGTGTGGCCAGAACGCCAACCAGTGATGCCAATCTAATTCCGCCCAGCCGCCAGCCTGCAAGGGCAACAAGACCGACAACACCAATCCAGGGCAGGGATAACAAAAAGCGTTTGAAGGGAATCAACACATTTAGCAGAAGTGCATTCTTGATGGCTTCAAGCGTGTCGAAATAGTTGATGTTGATCCATTTAACTACATTTGACCAAAAGTCGCCGGTCGATATTTCAAGGGCTTCCGGATAGGTCTGCAAGGCAGGTATGACCAATCCGGCAAAACCAGTCATCAGCGCGATGGCGGCAGCCGAAAAAGTATATGGATGCCGTTTGTACCAAGGTCCGTGGCGTGGCTGATCACCATTGCGCAGGGCAAAAGCCTGGCTCAAGCGATCCAGTGCAATCGCCAGTGCCACAATCGCAAAACCAGCTTCCAGCCCGGCACCGAAATCAAGTCTGCGCAAGGCTGCCAGCACATCAAAACCCAATCCGCCAGCGCCGATCATGGCAGCGATGATGACCATGTTCAGCGATAGCATGATGACCTGGTTTACCCCGACCATGAGTGAGTCGCGCGCTGAAGGAACCATGACACGCCATGTCATTTGCGACCGGGTGCAGCCGACGATGTTTCCAAGATCGCGTAATTCGGAGGGTACGCGTTGCAAGGCCAAGATTGTTATTCTTGTCATTGGAGGCATTGCGTATATCAGCGTGGCAACTACTGCGGCGGTCGGGCCAAACCCAAAAAGTATAAGAATTGGAACAAGATAGGCAAAAACCGGGATCGTTTGCATCAAGTCCAGGATTGGCCGCAGCATGTGCTCAAACCATTTATATCGATATGCAGCTATCCCCAGCAGCAGGCCTCCGACCACACCCATAGGTACCGCCACCAGGATGGAGGAAAGCGTGATCAAGGAACTGTTCCATTGACCGAAAACCAGGATGAACACCATGCAGGCGGTTACCAATGCTGCAAGTTTGCGGCCGCCCGCGTAGTGACCAAGCAGGGCAAAAATCGCGATGACACCGATCCATGAAATTGGTGGTAGAATTTGCGTCGCGGCAGAACCCTGGCCAGACAGAAATCCGGTTGAAAGCAAACTAAGCCCGAATCGGTAAGGTGCATCGATTACGGCGGAGATGAAGCGCGTCAGTTCGGCGAATGTGAACAGCCCGAAACTGGCATCGTTCAACAACCATTTGGTAAACTGACTGATCCATTTTGCGGCAGGGATTACAAGTTCCGATGGATATTCAAACGCCCATGGCACCAGCGGTTGGGCAAATTTCCACAAGATGACAAATGCCAAGATTGCCAACAGCCAAATCAGCCATCCTGAAAAGTGGAAACCATCATGGGGAATTGTTGAGGTTGCAGCAAGCTTCACGGTCTACCCTTGCAACATCAGGTCAACTACATCCTGCCGGCGGATATAACCTTGTGCGTCCCCATTCTTATCAACAATCCGGACCTGATCGATGCCTTCCAAAAAAAGCGGCGCTGCTTCGGCAACTGTTGCCTGATCAGAGATTTCGGCGGACCCGTTTTTGCCAGTAGATTCCGTTGCCTTGTTATCCGTTACGGCTAGTGACGATACACGCACAACCTTGGCCTTGGTGACCGCACGGGTGAACTCGCTGACATAGTCAGTAGCCGGGTTCAGAACGATTTCTTCCGGCGTTCCGCATTGAACGATTTCGCCGTCTTTCATTATGGCAATGCGATCGGCAAGGCGAATGGCTTCATCGAAATCGTGGGTGATGAAGACGATTGTCTTCTTCAGTACCGATTGCAGTCTGATAAATTCGTCCTGCATTTCCCGTCTTATCAACGGGTCCAGCGCGGAAAATGGTTCATCCAGGAACCAGAGCTCCGGTTCAACCGCCAGGGAACGGGCAATTCCAACTCGTTGTTGCTGGCCGCCCGAAAGCTGGCGCGGCATCGCCTCTTCACGGCCAGACAATCCAACAAGGGATATCATCTGGCGAGCACGGTCTTCCCGTTCCTGTTTTGCAGTTCCCTGAATGGCTAGTGGAAAAGCAACATTGTCCAGCACACTTAGATGAGGAAGCAGTGCGAAATGCTGAAATACCATCCCCATCTTGTGGCGCCGCAACTCGATCAGCTGGGCGTCAGTGGCGGTAAGCAGGTATTCACCATTGAACAGGATTTCTCCCGCCGAGGGTTCGACCAATCGGGAAAGGCAGCGCACAAGGGTGGATTTACCGCAGCCCGAAAGACCCATGATCACGAATATCTCGCCTTCATGAACTTCCAGATTTACAGCCCGAACCGCAGCAACAAGGTCAGCTTCGGCAATCTGTTCGTGAGATGGCGTGTTATTTTCATCCGTAATTATCTTTTCGGCATTTTCGCCGAATATTTTCCAGACGTTTCGACAGACAAGTTTTGTTTGCGGGTCGCGCATCAATGGACCTGATAAAAGGGATTTCAGAACAGATTACCGCCCGAATGGATCGGGCGGCAACCATGATTTTTCAACCTGTCTGACTATTGGCCAATCCACGATTTCCAGCGGTCCTCGTTATTGGCCATCCACTCTGCAGTTACTTCTTCCACGGTTTTACCGTCGAGATCGACAGCGGTAATCATTGCGCCCATTTCGTCGTTATTGACAGTAAATGCTTTAACCGCAGCATATGCACCCGGCCATTTGTCCTTCATGCCAGCCCAGGCAACTTTCCAGATTTCACCAAAAGGCTTTCCACAATCATGGGCCATGGCAGGGTTTATGCCCCAGGCCGGATCCTTGTAGCATTCAGCCGTATATTCGGGGAACTCAATCCATTCTCCTTCATATTTGGCTGGTGCCCAATGTGGCGCATATATCCACAACATGATCGGAGCTTTTCTCTGATAGGCACTTTCCAGCTCTGCAAACAATGCGGCGTCGGTTCCGGCATGAATGACTTCAAAGGGAAGATCGAGGGATTCAGCGCGCTCGTCGTCAAACCCGCCCCATGTGACCGGTCCGCCCAGGTAACGGCCCTTGGGCGCGGTTTCTGCTGTAGAGAATGCTTCTGCACAGGCAGGGTCTTTCAAAGCTTCCCAATTTGGCAGGCCGGGGCACTTTTCTTTCATGTAGAGCGGGTACCACCATTCTTCCTTGGCCTTCATGCCGGTGGCGCCAACATTTTCAACCTTGCCGGTCGCCGTTGCCGCATCCATCGCATCGCGGCCCGTGGTCTCCCACATTTCCATCGCGACGGTCAGGTCCCCGGTTTCCAGACCGGCAAATTGGGCCAGATAATCTGCCTGCACATAATCGACGTTGTAACCCGCCTTTTTCAGCACCTCACCCATGATCTGGGTGGTGATCAACTGACCGGTCCAGTCATGCAGGGTTAGTTTGATGGGATCGGTGGATTCCTGCGCATTTGCGCCCGATGTCATCAGCGTCATTGCCAATGCCGAAATTGATGCATAACGCATCAGGCTGCTGCCAACAGTTCCAAATTTGTTCATTGCAAGCTCCCTGCGCGGTCTATTGTTTCTCTGTGGGTTGCGCCGTCCCGGATTTACAAGGTCCCCTCTGATAATTCGCATGGACCCGATTGCTGATTAACGCGCATGGCAGGCAGGCCTGTCAATACGCCAGAAGTGCTAATGCGGTTGAAAAACAACAGGAAAACACCGCAGGTTCGCTTGAATGAACAACTATCCTTGTGGTGTCATGACCTTGCGCTGGCTTGCGCGCTCCAGACCCAGCTTTCTTTCCCGGTAGATGATAATCAAACCAGCGAGAATGACTAGTGACACGCCTGCCAGGGTCGGAACTGTCGGAATTTCGTCAAAGAAGACATAGCCGGCGATGACAGCCAGAAGGATCGAGCAATATTCAAATGGGGCAATGACGGAGGTTGGCGCATGGCGATAGGAAGTCGTCAGGAATATCTGCCCCAAGCCACCGAGAAGGCCAACCGAGACGAGCAGGACTGTTTCGCGAAGGGTCGGTATAACCCAGCCAAATGGCAGAGAAAGGAGTGATAAGACCGAAGCTGTAAGTGAAAAGTAGAACACGATCGCTGCCGTGTTCTCGGTCTTTACAAGTTTGCGGATAAATACCTGCGCCAATGCGATAAATACCGCGCTCATCAGCATGAGCATGGCACCCAAACCTGCCGTATCAGTGAAATTTCCACCAGCGAAGACGGTCAGGCGTGGTGACAGAATTACAAGGACGCCTGCCATTCCCAGTGCGACAGCAGCCAACCGGAAAATGCGAACCTCCTCTCCAAGGAACATTGCTGCAAAAATGACCGTCAATATTGGCGCTGCGTAGCCAATGGCGGTTACTTCAGGCAGCGGAAGAAAACCAAGTGCTGCAAATGACAGGCCCATTGCGGTGGTGCCGACAAGACCCCGCCAAAAATGCCCCAACGGGTTTTTCGTCGAAAGACCGTGGGCAAGATCGTGACGCCAGATCAGCCAGACAATGATTACCGGCATGGCAAACAGTGAACGGAAGAACACAGTTTCGCCCGGCGGAACATGACCCGCCACCGCCTTGATGCATACCGACATCGCGACGAATATCGCCACCGAGATGATTTTGTAAACAATGCCAACTAGTGGGTTCATGGGATTATCCCGGCGGAGACCTTGAAGTTTGGTATGATACTTGCCTGAATTGCAAAGCTATGCCTATTCCCTTCAGATAAAATTACAAGGTCACATAACGGAAAAATCCAATGCCCAACACGCTGTATGATGCCCTGTATTTACCCCATGAAGGTAGCGACAAGATCTTTCTGACCAATGGGCCGGAACTTGAACTGACCTATGCCCATTTTCTGGCCATAGCTGGCAGATATTCCAACGTATTCAGGAATATTGGTATCGGGGTAGGAGATCGTGTTGTTTTACAAGCGGCGAAGTCTCCGCAGGCCTTGGCAATCTATGCAGCCTGCGCGAAATCTGGTGCAGTGTTTCTGCCGCTTAACACCGCATATACAGCGTCGGAAGTGGAGTATTTTGTCCGGGATTCCGAGGCAGGATTGCTGATATGTGATCCAGGCTCTGCGGCAGAATTGTCTCCAATTACTGAAAGTACCGGAACCAGGCTGCTAACGCTCGATGGCGCAGGGCAGGGTAGTTTTGCTGAATTGGCAGCAACGCAATCACATGACTTTGTTACAGTCGATCGTGGTGAAGACGATCTGGCAGCCATCTTGTACACATCCGGCACAACAGGCCGCTCAAAGGGGGCAATGCTCACCCACAAAAACTTGCTTTCAAATGCCCAAGCGCTGGTGGAATGCTGGCGGTTTAATGCCGATGATGTGCTGCTTCATGCATTGCCGATTTTTCATACACATGGGCTTTTTGTTGCTACCAATGTGCTGTTGATGGCTGGCGGTTCGATTATCTTTCAGTCCTCCTTCAATCTGGACGAAATCATCGATGCTTTGCCAAATGCAACTTCCATGATGGGTGTGCCTACATTTTACACAAGGATACTTTCCGATCCACGTTTTGATCATGACCTTGTTGACCATATGCGACTGTTTACCAGTGGAAGCGCGCCACTATTGGCTGAAACTCATAATGAGTTTGAAGCACGCACCGGCCATCGTATCCTCGAACGTTACGGTATGACAGAAACCAATATGAACACTTCAAATCCTTATGATGGAGAAAGACGTGCGGGCACGGTTGGCTTCCCGTTGCCGGAGGTGGATTTGCGAATTTGTGAATCGGAATCTGGTGAGGAAGTCGAAAAAGGTAATATTGGCGTCATTGAGGTTAAAGGCCCAAATGTATTCAAAGGTTATTGGAACATGCCCGAGAAGACAGCGGAAGAATTTCGCGACGATGGATATTTCATTACCGGCGATCTGGCGAGGTTGGATGATGACGGCTATGTGCAGATTGTAGGCCGCGAGAAGGATCTGATTATTTCTGGTGGCTACAATATATATCCGAAAGAGCTGGAGCTTCTGATTGATGATCTTCCCGGGGTATTGGAATCGGCGGTGATTGGTGTGCCGCATGCCGCTTTCGGGGAGGGCGTTGTGGCGATCATTGTGCCCCAATCCCAAAAGGCATTGGACGAAGGCGAGCTTGCCAATGCACTGAATGGCAAGATTGCGCGCTTCAAACAGCCCAAGCGCATAGTTGTTCTGGAAGAATTGCCACGCAACACGATGGGAAAAGTTCAAAAGAACGTGTTGCGTGAAAGATTTGCCAATTTGTTGAGCTAAGTCAGGTATTTAAGCGTTACTTTCGTGGCGGCCCCTCTCGTTC
>JBPCWJ010000161.1:0-14710 GCA_051009635.1 Rhizobiaceae bacterium | reverse complement strand
ACCCGGGAACTCGCAGTTGAAGCGGTACGCAATCCGCTTGTTCTGGCTGCCATGATGGTCCGTCAGGATCATGCTGGTGGAACCATTGGTGGAGCAGTCAACACGACCGGTGACACGTTAAGGGCGGCTCTACAGGTTATCGGCGCGGCGCCCGGCACAAGGACCGTCTCCAGCTTCTTCCTGATGATCCTCGACCAATCCCATCACGAAAATCCGGGAGTTTTTGCCTTTGCCGATTGCGCCCTAATCGTCGAGCCTAATTCACCTCAGTTGGCGCAGATCGCGATTTCGACAGCAGACAGTTTTCAGGCCATTACTGGTAGCGAACCCAAAGTTGCGATGCTGTCGTTTTCCACCAAGGGAAGCGCTAAACATCCTCGTGTTGAAAAAGTAAGTGAAGCTACTGCCATTGTCCGCGAACATCGCCCTGATTTGATGATAGATGGCGAGCTTCAATACGATGCGGCATTCGTACCAGATGTTGCCGCATCAAAGGCTCCGCAGTCAAAAATCGCCGGAAAAGCCAATGTTTTCATATTCCCCAGCCTCGAAGCGGCGAATATTGGCTACAAAATAGCCCAACGAATTGGCGGTGCCACTGCAATCGGCCCGATTTTGCAGGGTATGGACAAGCCGGCCAATGATCTTTCCCGCGGCTGTAGCGTTGAAGATATTCTGCATCTAATCGCCATTACCGCCTGTCAGGCCATTGGTAAGAAGGAGCAACAAGACAGGTAACATGGAGGTTTCTGGCTGAATCAATATCCAGCAAAATAGGAGGGTACGGCAGAATGGGTGAGATAACGGTAATCACCGGAGGCGCCAGTGGCCTTGGTGCGGCATGTGCCGTGAGAATGGCACAGGAAGGCGCCGAAATCTGGTTGCTTGACCAGAACGTGTCCGGAGTAGTTGAAATTGAAGAGCAGATAACCAAGATTGGCGGGACGGCCCATTCACTTCAGATTGATGTTGCAGATGCGGCTGCGATGGAGGAAGCCTCTGTTAAAATCAATAAAGATTCCGGGACGCCCTCCGCGTTGGTCACCGCTGCGGGAATCATTGAGTCAATCAGTACAATTCTGGATGCTGACCTGTCGGCGCATGATCGGCTCTGGGATATCAATTATGGCGGAACGCTTAATTCCTGCCGCTCCTTCGGCCGTCTGATGCGGGAAGCAGGGAAAGGTGCGATTGTTACCTTCGGATCAGTCAATTCCTACGCAGCTTTGCCGCTTCCGGCATATTGTCCCTCAAAGACTGCCATTTTGAGATTGGTTGAAATGCTTTCCGTGGAACTGGGCAGATATGGCGTGCGTGTCAACGGCGTCGCACCGACCTACATCCTTACCCCTGGATTACAAGAGAAAGTGAACGCCGGAGAAAGAAGTATTGACGCGATGCTCAAGGTCAATGCATTAAAAAGAATGATCACCCCAGAGGACGTTGCAGATGTTGTGGCGTTTTTGCTTTCAGATGCCGCCAGAGCAGTAACCGGTCATATGATGCCGGTTGATGCCGGATTTGTACCCACAGCTACTTTTGCTACGTTTGCTGGAGGCCAGCCTTGGGATGACGAAAAATAGCCCTTGGGCTCAATGGCAGGTTGGAAAATGGCTGAAACTTGGTTTGTGAATACATATTTGTGCTAATGTAATAGGGTCAACAGAAACCAGGGAGGGAGGCCCATGCTCTTTCGGCAGCTTTTTGACAAGACTTCCAGCACATATACCTATCTGCTTGCCAGCCGTGCGGGAGGTGAAGCCCTACTGGTTGACCCAGTGCTTGACCAGACCACCCGATATCTGAAGCTGCTTGAGGAACTCGACCTTAAACTCGTGAAGGTGATCGATACCCACATCCATGCCGATCATGTGAGTGCCATGGGCAAACTCCGGGATGCTACAAGATGTGTAACCGTCATGGGCGCTGAATCGCCTGCCGACGTTGTATCCATGCATGTCCGCGACAATGAGAAAATCAATATTGAGGGGATTACTCTGACAGCCTTGCACACGCCCGGTCATACCAGTGAAAGCTACAGTTTTCTGATGGATGACAGGGTATTCACAGGAGATACCCTGCTTATTAGAGGCACTGGCCGTTGCGATTTCCAGAACGGCGACCCCTATGAACAATACCATTCCCTGTTTGACCGTTTGCTGAAACTGCCCGACCAGACCCTTGTTTATCCGGCGCATGACTACAAGGGAGATACGGTCAGTACCATTGCAGAAGAAAAAGCGTTCAATCCGAGGCTCATGGTAAGGTCCGCCGAGGAATATGCCGAAATCATGAACAATTTGAACCTTCCCAATCCGAAAATGATGGATGTAGCGGTTCCGGAAAATCTCAAGGTCGGTTTGCGCCGGGACGCCCAACATCGGGTTCCTGCCGTGGAAGTGTCGGAATTGCTTTCAGCTTGGCCAGATGTGGACGGACAATTGATTGATATTCGCGAAGAAAGCGAACGCCAGCGTGACGGGGCCATCCCGGGTTCGATGCACCTGCCCTATGGACAGTTCTCGTCCTATTGCGAGGCCTCTGGTCCACTGCGCCTGCTGGGCGAGAATTCAAAGCTACTACTTTACTGTGCAGTAGGCGAACGCTCGACTTTGGCAGTTGAAATAGCCGACGAGCACGGGATCAAGAACATAGCCCATGTGCCGGGTGGTTTCCGCGAATGGAAAGCTGAAGGTGGCGCTGTGGAGAACATTGATTAAGAACGGTGAATTATCATCAATTAACTGCTTGCTTCAAGAATATTTTCCAAGTGTCCGCTCTTGATCCAAACCTGCGCGCCCTGCCCTCCTGCGATGGCATCCAGCCTTGATCCGGGAGGCAGGCGTAGCCAGTCCCATTTTTCAAGCTGGTCACCAGACTCGGAGAATGAGCCATTCAGCACCAGTAATTCAATTCCACCGGGAGCCTCGATTTCAGTCGTGGAACCTGGCTTCCAATGCTCGACCCTAACCACCTCAAGCTTGTCGGAAAACAAATGCTGATCGGTTTTATCCTGTTCAATCATCTCATGGACCTGGGTCCGGTCTGCCGGATCAAACTGATGCAGTTTCACGAAAATGATCGCACCGTCTTCAGCTGCTGGCGTATGTGATGAAGTCGGAGGGTTTCGAACGTAACTGCCAACCGGGAAGTCACCATGTTCGTCCTGAAAAACTCCCTCCAGAACAATATATTCCTCACCGCCATCATGGGTGTGGGCGGAAAATGAGCTTCCAGGAGCGTAACGCACAATTGTGGTGGCGCGGGCTACTTCGTCGCCAATGCGATCCAGCATTTTTCTCTCGACACCGGCCATGGGAGAAGGAACCCATTGGTTCTTATCAAATTTTACCACAACCCGTTTGCTAAAATCTGCATTTATGCGCAATGAATTGCTCCCGTCACGAAAATCAATGTTCTGGAAAAACGTAATCGCAAATCCAGTCAGATCAAGTTATCACCAGCAATTTCATTTACCTCAAGGCATACTTGACTATTGACTAATTTGATCCAGTTAAGAACACTCCGCGCGGAATATTGTTGTAAATTGGTTCAAAATATCCAGTTTTGTTCCGGGAATTGGTTAGCAGCCAAAAATGGACATCGGGGTCGTTCAATTTGGGCTTGCTACAAACAGTGTGAGTATTGGGCTTGTCTATCTCGTTGTTAAAACGCCTTGCACAAATGATGATGTTTGTGTTTGTCAGCACGCTTTTTCTACATCCGGCAATTGGCCAGGAGGAGACCGAGCCTGCTGACAGTCCTCCGGTCTCCATCAACGCCACCGTCGATGCTGAAGATCTCGAATTGATGATATTGCCGCAGACCCGCGATGAATTATCGGAGACAGCCAAAGCGTGGCAATCTGCGGTCAAGGAAAAAACCATATCAATCGTGGATGCAAAAATTGCGCTTCGGACGGCGGGTGAAGATCAGACAGAAAAACTACGTGACCAGATCATAAAGCAATCCGAAGAACGCGGAGAACTGTTCACAAAATTTGCAATTGTAATTGACGCACTTGAAGCAAAAGGGGGTGCCCCGGAACTTGTTGAGGAGTTTCGTCAATACAGAACTGCAGTTTTAACCGATGAGCTAAAAAATACGGACTCTATTACCCTGACCGCCCATGCTCTCAAATGGCTCGGTTCACGAGATGGCGGGCTGGGCATACTGATAAATATCTCGGTGATTATCTTTTCGTTTCTTGTCCTGCTTATCATTGCCCGTATCATTCGTAGACTGACAAGACGCCAGATTTCGAAAGTGCCCAAGCTTTCAAGCCTGCTTCAGGCTTTTATTGTGTTCATAATCTACTGGCTCGCACTCGCTGTCGGTATCATGTTTGTGCTCACCCTGCTGGGCTTTGATGTGACGCCGCTATTTGCCGTGTTCGGCGGCGCAAGTTTCATCGCAGCATTTGCGCTTCAGAACACGTTGAGCAATTTGGCCAGCGGCCTCTTGATCATGGTTTCCAAGCCATTTGACGTGGGAGACTTTGTTAATGCTGCCGGCGTATCGGGTGTAATCGAAAAGACAAATGTCGTTTCGACATCGATCCGAACCTTTGACAACCAGCTCATTATCGTTCCAAACACGATGGTCTGGGGCTCGATCATTACCAATGTCAATGCGCTGCCGACACGCCGTGTCGACATGATATTCGGTATTAGCTACGACGATGATGTCGACAAGGCAAAAACCATATTGGAAGAGCTTGTAAGCGAGCACCCACTGGTATTGAAGGATCCCGCTCCGGTTGTTCGCATGAACGAACTGGCAGATTCCTCGGTTAATTTCATTTGCCGTCCATGGGCAAAGACAGAAGATTACTGGACCGTTTATTGGGACCTGACAAGATCGGTCAAAAAGCGCTTTGACAAGGAAGGCTTGTCAATTCCATACCCGCAAAGCGACGTCCATATTCATGGCGCCATGCCGGTTTCACAGGTAGCAAGCAGTGGACAGTCTTCAGGGTAATAGGTGCTAACGCAAGACATGCACTGTGCAGGGAGCATGCCTTACTATTCTTGCGGCAGTAGACCCCAGAAGGTGATCGGCAAATCCTGGCTTATGGGAACCAATCACGATGCAATCAGCGCCAATTTCGCTTGCATAGTCTGTTATTGCGCGGCCTGAATGACCTTCGAGCAAGACAGACTTTATGTCGGAATCAGAGCCAACCCGTTCCGCCAGCTTACGCTTTACTTCGTTCAATGCGTTGTTCACCGCATCCTTGGTTACATATGCCCTTACAGAATCGTTCAACGGTTCGTAGACATGCAAGGCGATGATTTCGCCACCGTCGGATTTCAGACCACGCGCGACGTCAAGTGCCTTGGGTCCAATCCCGTGCTCCAATGACAGTGCTACCAATATCTTGCTGTACATGTCGTTTCCTTCTTCTTGAATTTTGAGATCGGCAGCTGCATGGATGGGTAGATGGGAATGGCTTTACACATCCCACTCTCTGCTAATTGGGTTTCAGAATAATTTTTGGTGCAGATACCTTCCCGGAAAGAAGGTCGTTGAAGGCGGAAAAGCCATCATCCAGCGGCCGCTTCTCTAACCAATCGAGTGGTCCCAGCCTGCCATCAAAGATTGCTTGGGCAGTCTCGTGAAAGTCTGCCATGGTATAGGTATAGGTCCCGATGAACGTAATTTCCTGCAAGGTCATCCGGCGGATATTCAAGCCGCCCTCCGCCTGACCGAGACCGATATGGACGATGACACCACCCGGCTTTGCCCGCTCGGACGCCTCGAGCCGAGTGGCAGAAAATCCTACCGCATCGACAACGATGTCAAACTGATCCTTGTCTGTAAAAACACCGGTATCAACCGCATTCAATCCCGCTGTTTCGTTCAGGTAATCGCGCCTTCCAGAATTGGGTTCCACAATCAACACATCTTTCGCGCCAGCCGCCTGCAAGGAAAGCGCTGCACCTACGCCAATTGCCCCTCCTCCGATAACCAATGTCCGTGAGTCAGCAAGCGGAGCTGATGATGCATTTTTTGCCAGCCTGACCGCATGCCAACCGCAGGCAATTGGCTCGGCAAGTGCAGCGTGATCATCAGATACGCTATCTGGAATCTTCACCAGATTGCGCTCAGGCATTGAGATGAATTGTGCAAATGCCCCTTCCCTGGGAGGCATGGAAATGATCTGCCTGTTGGGACACAGATTTTCGCGCTCTGACTGGCAAAATTCGCACTTCCCGCAAGCGACAAGCGGATTTACCGTCACGCGCTGGCCAGCATTCGGGCCTGAAATGATTTCACCTGCTGCTTCATGACCGAGGATTAACGGAGCCGGACGACGCTCGTCGTGCCCCAGAAATGCATGCATATCCGACCCGCAAATGCCAACACTGTCAACGCGAATAAGCACTTCGCCATCGACCGGTTGAGTGTCCTCAAGTTCGCGGATTTCCATCTGTTTGGGTCCGGTATAGACAAGCGCTTTCATTTTGCCGTGAACCCTCCATCAACTGATAAAATCTGGCCGGTAACATAGGCCGAAGCATTGGAACTGAAAAACAGGATCGGACCGTCAATATCGGACAATTCGCCATTACGACCAATGCAGGTCTGGCTGGCATTGCGATTAGAAAGTGATTTGTCGGAAAAGACCGGTGCAGTCAGTTCTGTCCTCATAAATCCCGGCGCAACGGCATTTGCAGTAATTCCATCGCTGGACCAGGCTTCTGCCATGGCCCGGGTCAACTGGGCAATGCCGCCCTTGGAAGCTCCGTAAGAGAGTCCACCGGAAAAGGCGCGATAGCTTTGTAGGGAAGCAAAATTTATGATCCGGCCCCAGCCCGATTTGCGCATCTCGGGTACCATGGCCTGAGCAAGGAAAAATGGTGCGGCGAGATTGAGGTCAAGCGTGATGTTCCAGCCCTCAGCTGTCACCTCGTCTGCCTTCTCCCTTGTGTTGATGCCTGCTGCATTTACGAGAATATCCGGAGAGCCAAAACATGCTGCCACCTGTTGGGCGATACCGGCGATATCATCACGATGGGCAAGGTCACCGGCAACGGTTGCAGCCCCCTGCCCGGCTTCTTCTGCCCACTGATCCAGCATATCAGCCCGTCTTGCGACACCGACGACTTTTGCTCCTGCAGAATGGAGCACCTCTGCCGAGCGACGGCCCAGACCGGAGCTGGCTCCGGTGACACACGCAACCTTACCCGTCAGGTCAAACAAGTTGAATGGTGTTTCCATTTGCGTGACCAGAATTACGTACCCGCAGCCAAATCGAAGGTCTCGTCAGGAAAATACTTCTTCAAACGTATATCGGCGGTACGAGCATGCCCCTCCATTCCCTCAAGGCGTGAAATACGCGCTGTAGCTTCCGCAATTGGTTTTGAACCCTCACGCGTCGAGCGCTGCCAGGTAACGATTTTCATGTATTTGTGAACGGAAAGACCACCGGTATAGGTCGCCGCACGTGAGGTCGGCAGAACGTGGTTTGTGCCAGACGCCTTATCACCAAATGCTACCGTTGTTTCTTCACCAAGGAAAAGTGAGCCATAGCAATTCAGACGGCCCAGCCACCAGTCCAGGTCCTCTGCCTGAACGGTCAGATGTTCAGGGGCATATTCATCAGCGGTCGCTGCCATCTCCTCTCGATTGTCGCAGAGGATGATTTCGGCATAATCGCGCCATGCAGCTTCTGCATTTTGACTGTTTACCTCCGGCAGTCCTTCGATAAGTGCCGGTACGCGTTCCATGACCTTGTGCGCCAAAGGTTCGTCGTCAGTAACCAGCCAGACCGGGGAGTTGTAACCATGCTCTGCCTGTCCGACGAGGTCGGCAGCAACAATCTCAGCATCGGCGGTCTTGTCTGCAAGGATCAAACTGTCGGTTGGACCGGCAAACATGTCGATACCCACGCGACCGAATAGTATACGTTTGGCCTCAGCAACAAACTGGTTGCCAGGACCAACAAGAATGTCGGCCTTTGGCAGGCCAAAAAGGCCGAAAGCCATGGAAGCGATCCCCTGAACGCCACCCATGGCCAGTATCTTGTCTGCCCCACACAAATCAGCGGTATATAGAATGGCCGCGTTTACACCGGTTTCCGGTCTCGGTGGAGAACAAACTGCAATATGGTCGCAACCGGCTACCTTCGCCGTTGTGACGGTCATGATTGCTGAAGCGACATGGCTGTATCTGCCACCAGGCACATAACAACCAGCCGCCTGACAGGGAATAGTCTTTTGACCCGCAATCAATCCGGGCACGATCTCGACTTCAATATCGCCCAATGTCTGCTTTTGTGCCTCGGCAAATTTGCGGACATTGTCATGGGCAAAACGGATATCATCCTTGAGTTTTTGCGGAAGGGAGACGGAAGCCTCGGCTATCTCTTCTGCCGAGACCACCAGATTGCCCGTATATTTATCGAATTTTTCCGCATAACGCTGCGCTTCAGCCTCGCCACCCTTCTCGATATCATCGAGAATGGCCTGAACTGTATCCCTGACCGAGCCTGAATCGCTGGTCGAAGTCTTTGCAGCTTTCTTGAGATATGCGCGTGGCATCAAGCCCTCCTATTTCATGATATCCGGCAGCAGATATGTAGATATCGCAGGCACATAGGCGATCAGCAATACAACAACCAGCATACACAATACGTATGGCCCAACCCTTGCCGCTATTTTTAGGATCGGTGTACCGGAAATTCCGGATACCACGAACAGGTTCAGTCCAAGCGGCGGCGTGATAAATCCGACACCGAGCGCCGTGATCATCATGACGCAGAACTGAATTTCATTCATTCCGATATTGTCTGCAAGAGGCTTGAGGATCGGAGCAAGTATAACGATATTCGGAGTTGTCTCCATAACGCAACCCGCTGCGATCAGGATACCGATCATCAACAGGATCAACACATAGGGGTTATCTGTCATTGAGGTGACCGCAAGCACAAAGCCCTGCGGCACACCCAAGGCTGCCAGGGTCTGGGCCAGAGGAAGTGAGAATGCAATGATCGGCAGGATTACGCCGTTTACCTTGGCTGAACTGACAAGCATAGCCGGGAAATCAGAGAGTTTCAGGGTTTTCAATATGAAGCCCATAATGATGGTAACGACAACAGCCGTAGCGCCGGCTTCTGTTGGCGTAAGCCGACCGGAGAAAATGCCGTAGAAGATAATTCCCGGCACAAGAAAGGCATACCAGCCCGACTTTATTGAATCCCAAAGACGGCCACCCCATTCACCGAATGTCATCTGGCCTCCCCCCTCGTAGGAATAGAACCTGTTGACGATGATGTTGGTCACCAGAATGGATATCAAAATTGCGAGGCCGGGAATTACTGCAGCCAGGAACAGCGTTGAAGCCGAAATACCAAGCACCAGTCCGATAATGATATAGGCAATCGATGGTGGGATCAAAACGCCGGTACAGGCACCTGCAGCTACTAGCGCACAGGCGTAGGGACGTGGATATCCACTTTCCACGAGACGATCTATTGTCATTCGGCCAACTGCCGCTGCACCAGCCGCGTCAGAACCTGAAATTGCCGCAAACATTCCGCAGACAAGTACGGTAGCCGAACCAAACCCGCCTTTGGCGAAACAGGTAAGCGCTTCAGCGACATCGAGAAATTTCCGGCTTAGTCCGGTACGGACCAAAACGTCACCGGTAAGAATGAAAAGCGGAACGGCTGTTAGTGCAAAGGCATCGATGCCGTCAAACAGGGATTCACCCAGCAGGGACAATGGCAAGGCGCCCGACATCAGCAGCATGACAATCACCGCCGAGCCAATGGAGGCCCAGATGGGAATTGCCAGCATGATCATGAATACAAAGACCAGAACCGGTACGTAGAAGTCCCAGCCAAGCGTTACGGATTGAAGTTGTTGTTGCAGACCTAGCATAACGACACCTCAATCAAACATCTTGTTGCCCTCGAAGACATTGCTGCCTGAACGCAGGTCGCGAATGTCACGAAGGAAAGATTGAATTAGACGGAACATCATCAGCAGAAAGCCGAGCGGTACCGCCATGAGGAACCAGACCATTGGAAGGCGCAGTCCGTGACTTACCGAGCCGAATTTCCAGGCAACGGCAAATGTCTCGGCTGACCAATAGAGTGCGATAATGGCGACCACGAACATGACGATATCGCCGAGTATGTAGAGTATCGTCTTGGTCCGGGGGGAGACATAATGAAATATGACATCAATTCTGATGTGCGCGCGTTCCTTCACTGCTGAGGAAGCGCCAATCCAGACCAGGTAGATGAATGAATATCTGACGATTTCCTCGCCCCAAATGGATGAATAGGCAAACACTTCCCGTCGAATAACTTCCGTTGCCATCGTCAAGACGAGAAGAACGTAAAAGACCAACAGGGCCCATCGTTCGATATTATCGTCGAGAGCTTTCAGAACGCGCTGCATCATGGCCTCCTGTGATTAGGGGCGTTGGAGATTTGATTTCCTGAATGGGCAGCCCCGAAATCGGG
This sequence comes from Rhizobiaceae bacterium, assembly GCA_051009635.1. GTDB lineage: Bacteria > Pseudomonadota > Alphaproteobacteria > Rhizobiales > Rhizobiaceae > BOKV01. The sequence continues at coordinate 4,233 of JBPCWJ010000161.1, read as the reverse complement.
ACTGCCTGCAAAGGAGCTAGCTATGCGTCATGCACATAATACTTGCTCTGTGTGCCTGCCGCTTCCTCGAGCTTGGCAAACGCATCCATGGAACCAGCCAGTTCGTTCTTGAATGAGCTCCATTCTTCGCGCTGGAAGCCACCGGCCTCTTTCCATTCGCCAAGCTGATCGCCGGACAGCGAATGGAATTCCACTCCGGATTTACGCAATTCGGCCATGGCATAGTTGCGGGCTGAAGGTACCTTCGCAAGGTTCTGGTGAGCCGTGATTTCAGAAGCAAATTCGATACCAGCCTGTACATCGGCAGGCAACGAATTGAACCATTCCAGGTTACATGAATAAACCTGGCTGTCCGGCACCGCCTGGGTAAATGTCACATGGCTCAAAATGTCCTTGAACCCGAAGACAAACAACGCACCAACTGATGGATCCAGCGCGTCGGCGACGCCCTGCTTGATCGCTGATGGTGTTTCACCCCAGGCTACCGGCGTCGGGTTGGCACCCACCAAACGGTAGTATTGCTGCAGCATCTGCGAACCGGGCACGCGGAACTTAACACCGCTGAGATCGCCAGGTGTCATTACGACATTTCCACCCTTGCGGATTGCAACGACGCGCGGATCAATCACCACATAAAGCAGGGGCTTGAAACCCTTTTCGGCGATTTTTGGATTAACTTCGGACGCCCATGCGTCCGATGTCACCAAGTTCACAAAACGCTGGTTGGAGCCACAGAAATAGGGAAGGTTGATCAAGTCGACGATTGGGGCAAATGGGGCAAAATTGGAAATCGAGTGCTGGGCTGCCTGTATCGTACCACCCTGCACTTTCTGGGCCAGCGCACCTCCTGCTCCAAGCTGACCACCAGGTGCCAGTTTGACGTAGACTTTGCCATTTGTGGCGTTCTGAATGTTTTCCTTGAGGTCAAGCTGCAGAATTGGATAGCTGCGTGATGCGCCAATGACATAGGCTGTTGCAACATTCATGATGAATTCGGCACCTTTTTCGCGCTCTTTTTCTTCCAGCGCGGTTTGTGCTGCTGCTTCATCTGACCACAGGGTTCCTGCGGCACCTGCGACCAGGGCAGCAGTAAAAGCCCCTGCGCTTGTCAGTTTGAGAAAATTACGGCGTTCAGCCGATTTCAGTTCTTTGATGTCGCTCATGTTTCTCCTCCGTAAACTGTTAAACGCAAACTAGCCTTCGCTTTCGGCAGCTGCGCTTTCTTTCTCGCGATTTTCCCGTTGAATGATCGTGACTACGAAGAAAACAACCGAGGCAATCACCACCAGCAGCTCTCCCAAATCACCAAGGAATTGCGGGCCACCGATCGATCCAAGGACGACGTTGAGTCCGAAAATAAAAAACAAGACACCGGAAATGATCAGCATTTTGCTCTCCTCACCTAAGATGGATTTCTCCCACAGCGATCATTTGTAAGCGCTTACATTTAAAAATGCAAGCGCTTACATCATTTTTCAACATATGCTATCGTCAATTGGGGAAAATGCGGTTGTTAGTCCGTATTACAACGGGTATTCGCTTGGTATGGATATCGAGACACGAAAAACCGGCCTGCCTACACTGGAAGACGTTGCTCGCGTTGCCGGCGTTTCTACTGCAACGGTGTCGAGATGTCTGAATTCCCCCGAGCTTGTGACAAAACAGACCCGGGAGCGGATATTGGAGACTGTCAAGGAACTGCGCTATTCGCCGAATTTCGGCGCAAGGGCGCTGGCGGCCAAACGCACCAACATCTATGGCGCGGTTATTCCGACAATGGAAAACGCCATTTTTGCGCGTGGTTTACAATCGTTTCAGGAAGAACTGGTTTTAAATGGCGCAAATTTGCTGGTTGCCAGCACCTCCTACGACTTGCAAGCAGAAGAAGAGCAAATAAGATCAATCATAGCCCGCGGGGCAGACGGATTATTATTGATTGGCTGCGATCATGATCCTGAGGTTTATCCCTTTTTGCAGGCCCGCAACATTCCATTCGTACTCGCCTGGGCGATATCGCCCGATCCTGAAATAAGCTCTGTGGGGTTTGACAATATCGAAGCCTCAAGGCAATTGGCGAAACGCGCAATCGAGCTTGGGCACAGAAAGTTTGCCTATATTTCTGCATTTACAACCAATAATGATCGTGCGCGAGGACGCGTAGCTGGTGTCAGACAGGCGTTAGAGGAAAATGGTATTGATCCAGCATCCATGCCAATTGTCGAAACCAAATATTCATTCAAATGCGGCCGTGAAGCATTTCGCAAGATCATGCAGGAATCGATCAAACCTTCTATTGTAATGTGCGGTAACGATGTACTGGCGGTTGGAGCGGTTCAGGCTGCCGACGAAATGGGACTTCAGGTCCCGCTGGATATGTCTGTCACGGGATTTGATGACATAGAGTTGGCGACCATTATCAGACCGTCTATTACTACCGTGCATGTCCCCCATCGGAGAATGGGCGCGCTTGCCGCTGACATCCTGCTGAATCAGGTGCGAAACAAAGACGACGTAAAGCAGGTCAGTTTGGAAACCCAAATCATCACGCGTGAATCCTTGATGCCACCGCATGTCTGATCAATATCTGGCTTTCGTTGTCTGGTATAAGCCACTGGCTATTGTTTCCTCAGGAGGAGGCAACCAGTTTCAATTTTGCACCAGCTTTTTCGTCAGAGACATGATCTTCTTGTTCAACGCCGACTGATTTCAGCAAATCTGATCTCAACAACTGAACATATTGCAAGGGCTTACTGAACAGAAAACCCTGATACAAAAACCCGTCAAAGCCTTCGAGGAACTCCAGTTGATCCATGGTTTCAATACCTTCGACGGTGATCTTGTGACCCCGTTGCTTGATGATTTCGACAATTGAAGCAAACATTGCTTCTGCCTCTTCAGACTTTCCAAGACCGGCAACAAATTTTGCATCAATTTTAATTCGGTCGACCTGTAGCTCCTTGAGGTAGGACAAGCCGGTATATCCGGTTCCAAAATCATCAAGTGCGACTGAAATGCCCATTTTCCTGATATTGCGAAGCACCTCGTTTGCACGAACCGGAAGATCAATTACAACATTTTCCGTAATCTCGATTTCGAGGCGATCTGCCGGAAAATTGGTCAATGCAAGAATTTGCTTCAGGTCATTTACGAACTCCGGATGAAGCAAATGATTGGCGCTGATATTGACGGCGAGTTTGAGGCCGTAAATTGGGCCAATGGCGCTGCATGCTTTCCGCAGCACCACATTTCCGAGCTTTTCATTGAGGCCCAACGCCTCTGCCAGCCGGACAAACTCCTGTGGTGAAATAACTCCCAACTGTGGATGTCTCCAGCGAGCCAATGCTTCAACGCTGACAACTTCCTTGGTGCTGCCATCTATCAGCGGCTGAAAATATACTTCCAGCTGATCGGTTTCGAGTGCCTGGCGGAATCCGGTTTCAAGATCACTCAGGCGCTTGGTCGTATTTTCCAGGCTGTCGGAATAAATGACGAATTTCTCGGATGATTGCGTTCTGGTATGCAGTAGTGCCAATTCTGCCCTGCGAACAAATCCGTCAATCTCGGAAGTTTCATCACCTGCCAGCACAGCACCCACGGCAAAACCTACAAAACATGTAAATCCGCCGGCCAGGATGGGCTCATCCTGAAGAGCAATAATTCTCTCGGCCAAGCGCGTCAGATCGCTTTCATTGTCAATCCCATTTGCACTAACAACGAAAGTATCGCCGGAAATGCGATAAAGCACCGTATTGCCTCCAATCGCGGTGCTAAGCCGTTCTGCAACGGCACGAATAACCTGATTTCCGACACCGTAGCCCCGGGCCACGTTGATGGATTGCAACCCATCAATTCCGATTGCCAGCAAAGTCACCCCGTCCGGTAACTTGCCGTTTTTGGCGGTTTTGGTCAGCCGGTCAATAAGTGATGCAGAATTGGGCAGACCCGTATCCTGGTCAAAACGTTCTGCCTGTGTAATCTGTTTGTGATCTTCATAAGATCTAGCCAGGATGGCTACCACGCCGCAGGTCATCAAAACCGTGCAACTAAGCAAATACAAATCAGCGCCCACATCCGGATTACCCAGAATTCCGCCTCTTTCAGCGACCGACTGAAAAATTCGCCAAATCGCAAACGCAGCAAATGTCAAAGCACATGACGTCAACATGACGATGCGCTTGTATTGCATCTGGTGCATTTCAAACATTGGTCTGCCCTTTCATTTCCCAATTCTGC
>JBPCWJ010000160.1:0-2823 GCA_051009635.1 Rhizobiaceae bacterium | reverse complement strand
TCATTATTCTGGCCATGGCAGGAGGCCTGAACGATGACGTTGCGTGAAAATCCCAGATAATCACGCAGGGCAAACAATTTTGCTTTCGGCGCATCACAGGGAGTATATTTGCGCCCGGGGGCATAGGGAAATCTGTCAGCCGGCCCGAAAACGTGATTATGGGCATCAATTGCACCGGTCGGCGGGGTGAATTGAGGCTTTGAGGGGGAAGGGTGAAAGGCGAGGTAATCCTCATCCATCATCTGTTTCTGCAGGTCCACCTCTTTGTTCATCGGGCAAACACCTTTCCATCAAACAGTTTGCGGGCAGTGCGTAGTATGGCGGCGCGGGTGACGTTTCCCTCTTCGTCGATATCGGCAACAATGGTGGTTTGACCGATCGGGTGTTCAATTTTCAATTCTTTTGATTTGCCGAGCGGTATCTGCGCCAGCTCTGCGGCAACTGAATCCTTTAACAGGCAGGCGGTAGCGACACTAACGGCGCCCAGCACACCGATCGAGGCATGGCAGCGATGGGGAATGAAAGTACGGGTCGAAATCGCTCCGCCATTTTTGGCAGCGCTGACCATGGTCATTTTCGGAACGGTTTTATCGACAACATCGCCGAGGTTCATCGCCGGACCGGCTCTTAACCTGATCGCTTCCAGCCTTGAACGCAAATCCATGTCATTTTCCAGCGTCTGGCGATCTTCGGTTCCGGTAATTCCCATATCTGACGCCCGCAATATGACACAGGGCATACCGTTGTCGATAAGGGTTACTTTTGTATTCTCAATCACATCGACGACATTGCCGGTTGGCAAAAGCGCCCCGCAACTGGAACCGGCGGTATCATTGAATGCAATGGCAACCGGACTGGCACTGCCGGGAACGCCGTCAATGCTGGCGCTACCAACATAATCGACAATCCCGCCGGGAGTTGAAACGGTAATATCCGCGCTCTGGCCGCTATTTTCCATGTGAACGGCCACCCGGGTTTCGCCGTTTTCCGGCGCAATCAAACCGCGTTCAATTGCAAAAGGTGCGACGCCGGCAAGGATGTTGCCGCAATTTTGCGCATCGCTGACCAACGGTGTATCGACCGCGACCTGTAAAAACAGGTAATCCACATCGGTACCGGAACCGGCATTTGATTTCTTCACCACCGCAACTTTCGAGGTCAGCGGATCGGCACCGCCCATTCCATCAATCTGGCGTGAATCGGGAGATCCCATCAGGGAGAGTAAAAAAGCATCGCGGGCAGCCACCTCCTGCGGCAGGTCGCTGGCCAGAAAGTATCCTCCTTTTGATGTACCGCCACGCATCCACATGCAATCGACTCCTTCAGACATATTTCAAGCCTTTTTCAGCCAGACGCGCGCGCATGTTGTACATGTCGAGGCCCAGTTCACCAGCGGCAAGCCTTTTGCGTTTGTCATCTTCATTGGCAATGCGCTCCTGTGCTTTTTGAAGAACTTCTTCAGCTTCCTCACGGCGCACCACGCAAACCCCGTCGTCGTCAGCCACCATCACATCGCCGGCATTTACCATCGCTCCGGCGCAAACCACCGGCACATTGACCGATCCCAGTGTTTCTTTGACCGTACCCTGGGCATGGATGGCTTTTGCCCAGACCGGACATTTCATCTGTGCCAGATCGCGACTGTCACGAATACCTGCATCAATGATCAGACCGACACCGCCGCGCGCCTGCAGGGAGGTTGCGATAAGATCACCAAAATAACCGGCATCCGAGGGCGATGTCACCGCCAGCACAAGAATGTCACCGGCAAGAACCTGTTCGATGGCCACATGCAGCATCCAGTTATCGCAAGGAGGCGCCAGAATGGTTACTGCCGAAGCCGCCAGCGACGTGCCGGGATAGATCGGGCGCATATAAGAGGCCAGCAACCCCTTGCGGCCCTGCGCCTCATGCACAGTGGCTACTCCGCATTCTCCCAATCCCTTGATGGTCCGGGCGTCGGCACGCTCAATATTCTGAACAACGACATTCATCACAACTCATCCACAGTTTGCGGGTATACCGCCTGGAATCCTTCGGCATAACGTGAAGGCGTGCCTCCTGCCATGCCGCCGGAATTGCGCCGGAAATGATTGCCGCGATTTTCGGCAACATTGGTATAATAATTCCACAGATGCTCCTGGCCTTCCATACATTCAATTGCGGCGCGCTTTTTTTCCCACACATCGCTGATGTCGAGGAATATATTCGGTTTCCATCCCATCTGCTCCGTTTGATGAGGTTCAAACAGGTACAGCTGCGGCGCGCCCAACACCTTTCCCCGGGATTGTGACCCCAGGCCTGGGCGATCATCCGGCATTCCATGGCAATATCGGTGGTATACATATGATCGGTATTATAGGGATCGTATTGAGAGTGGCTCATCATGAAATTTGGCTGAACCGCGCGGATTACATCTACCAGGCGATACTTGTCATCGCGCTCGACAACCAGCGGATAATCGCCAAGATCGAAAAAACGGATGTCATGCACATCCAGTGCTTTAGCGGCATTTTCCGCTTCCGTCCGCCGGGCGCTTTTCACCTTTTCCAGCGTCATGCCCTGCTGTTTCCATAATTTGGCGCTTTCTCCACGTTCGCCAAATGACAGGCACACAACGGTTACCTCATAGCCTTTCGCCTGATGTTGAGCGATCGCTCCGCCGGCGCGCCAGACAAAATCTGCAGCATGGGCGCTAATCACCAATGCGGTTTTTCTGTTTGCATTCATATCTGCCGCTTTCATATTTGCTATTGAATATTTGTCCATCAATAGTGAGAATTTACGACAGTATCTGCCGAGAATGCTAAAAAGTCTATTTCC
>JBPCWJ010000159.1:0-6553 GCA_051009635.1 Rhizobiaceae bacterium | reverse complement strand
TCATATATAGAATATTGGATTAGTTTGTAATTGTAAGGAGAATGGTATGGGGTATACGGACTTGAAAAGGCCAAATGTTCCCAGAGATTTGTTCTTGGGTAATGTTTTGGGCGCGTTTTCGAGGGCGTTATGCGATAAGATGGATAGCGCGGTTTGTTCGGCTACAGGTCGTAACACCACCGCTTGTTACGCGATTGTGCAGATTGGTTCGGAACCAGGATCTTCAATCGAGATATTGAGAAGGATGCTGGGGTTGGAACATTCTTCGGTGGTCCGCTTATTGGATCGGCTGGAGAAAGAGAACCTTGTAAATCGGGTTCGCGGTACAGAACTTGATCAGCGAAAAGTATGTGTGTTTCTCACAGATGAGGGGGAGCGCGAGTTTACAAAGATTCTCGATGCGCGCCGAGAAGTTCTTGATCGAGTGATGATCAGGGTAAATGATGTGGAGAAATCGTTTCTACTATCCTTGATACACAAGGTTATGCCACAGGTAGTTGATTGTGGAGACGATCAGCACATTGTCTGCAGGCTATGTGATCTGGAAAAATGCCCTCAGGAGAAATGTCCTGTCAATCTGGCTTATCCAGAGAACATGGACGAAGTTTCTGCTCCATTCACAAGGCGGGGGGGATTTTGATCCTAGTGATCAGTCATTTGCCTTACATGGGCAGTATTTTTACTGTCTAATAGTTCCAGGCAACTCAATACCAGGTGGTCACGCTCGCATATTTCATTGATCATTTTGATCGCGAATAAACGGATTTCATCGCGTTCACCGTCAGTTTGAACGTTGTACGTGCTGATTTTTCAGGCAATTGCACAAAATTCCATGTATTGACTTGCCCGATACCTGTTTGTCTCTTGAAAAGTACAGCACATCATGAGTGATCAAATTCCACATCTGAATTTTGTATGTTTCAAATGGGGAACTGCTTACCCCTCATCGGAGGTCAATATCCTGCGTGCGATGGTCCGTCGAAATACCAGCATCCCGCATACCTTTCATTGCGTCACCGACAATGCAGCAGGACTTGACCCTGAAATTGAAGTTTATGATTTGCCTGATGATGGGTCGACGGGATTCAACAAGAAACTGAGCTGTTTCTCGACCAATTTTCTTGGATTACAGGATCAGTTTATTGTGGTTCTGGACATCGATCTGGTCATCGTCAATTCCATAGATTTTCTGGCAGACAATCCAGATGTCGATTATTTTGTGACGCAGGATTTTGCCACGGAGGAAAAGACACACACTGCTGTATTCAGACTAAGGGTCGGCAGCCACGCCCATGTCTGGGATAACTACATCAAGGACCCGGTTGCGTCAGACAATATCCATCCCGAACGGCTGGATAGGGATCAGTTTTGGGTGGAATATCAGATTCCTGACAGGAAGTATTTTCCCCGGGAGAAGATTGTTTCGTTCAAATATCACTGCAATGGAGTGGCAGAAAGAATACTTGGAAAATTCGGCTCGATAATCGGACTGACGACAGCTCATTTTGGGATCGCGGAAGTTCCGAAGGATGCGGCAATCATTTCATTTCATGGGATACCATTGCCGCGTGATGTGAAGAATGGCAGATATATGCACTATCGCCATGCGCCGTTCGTGGCCAGTCATTGGCGGCAATAGCGCAATGTCTTGCTATCGGTGCATGAAGCCCGGGGGCGTCAGGCTCGCCTGAAACCAGCAAATAAAATTGTAAATCGAGAATACCGGCAAGCCAGTTGCCTTCTGAATTTCGGCCGCATGGGGTACCATATTTGTGCATTCAAGAACGATTGCACCAAGTTCCGGATTATTCTTCTTGAGAGAGATGGCCGCCTCAATATTGTCCTGCCGTGCGATATCCACATCCATTTCGGTTTCATTGCCAATGATTACCCGGGTAAATTCCTTTCCACCTTCTGTAGTGGCGATTGGGGTGCCTTTGGGTACGCCGGCCTTTTCCAGATGTTCTTCGGAAAGGGTTGAGGCAGATATGGTAAGAATCCCTGCCCGCTTGCCGGCGGGAAGTATCCTGTTCACCAGATCGACCTGAAGGAGCGAGGAGGTGACTACCGGAACAGGCACCGACGTAGCAATCTCATCCTGGAATAGCGATAGAAATCCGCAATTAGTTGAGATGCCGTCTACGCCATCTTTGGCCAGCTCCTGTGCTGCTTCGATGAAATTTTGTAGTAGACCTTCGGCTTTTTGGCGTACGACACGATTTGGAGTTGCGGAACGCACAACACGGTAATGGACTGGAAAAGGCCAGGTCAGGGCATTACCCATATCTCCGTGAATGCGGGGAAATTTTGCGTCCAACATGAGTATGCCGACAGACGCCCCAAAGATCGACTTGCCTCCTGTTGCTTTCATTTCAGCTTTCCTCAACAGCGATTTCACGATCGAACAGTTCTTCGCCTCCCGGCATGTAGATGTTTGAATAGCTTTCTCTCACCGCGAGAACAATCTGATCCAGCCGTTTTTCAATATGCGCCCGCATGACTTGTGCGGCCAGATCAGGATTGCGGTCTTCGATCGCGGTCATGATCTGTTTGTGCTCGTTCTTTGTGTCCTTGACCCTGGCTGACATATCGACCCAACGCACAAACCTGATGCGCTCGTTTATTTGAGTTAGTTGCCGGACAAGTTCGCTGTTCCCGGAAAGGCTTGCAATATCGATGTGAAAGGCTTCATCAAAAGCGGTGACCTCGCGAATGGTTTTGCCAATATAGGATAGTCCGTTGGTGTAGAGATTGTTCTTGAGTGTCTCTATTTCATCGTCTTCTGCTCTCAGGCAAGCCAGGCGCACGGAAGCGGTCTCAATAATTTCCCGCAATTCATATAGTTCGTGAATTTTTTCAGGGTCGAGGGGACGGCAGAAAAATCCTTTTCCCGGCTGAAAATCTATCAGCTGTTCTGCGACCAGCCTGTTGAGTGCTTCACGCAAAGGCGTGCGGCTGGCATCAAGCTCCCGCGCCAGCGCAACTTCGTTTATGCGTTCGCCGGGCCGAATACGGAAATCAACAGCCATGTCTTTCAGTTTTATGTAGAGCGCTTCTACGCGGCCTTCACTCATTGATACCTCTGCAAGTGGTCAGATTCACAGTTGACACACCATTGTACAATTTGCAAGATACAGAACTGTATACAGATCTGCGCTCAGTATATGCAATTAATATAAAATTCGAATTCAGGGATGGAAAATTTGATGACGGTTAATCGGTCGAACCAGATGACCGGCGGCGAAGCGCTGGTTCGGATGCTGGAAGCGCATGGTGTGACCCATATGTTCGGTCTCTGCGGTGACACAACTTTGCCCTTTTATGACGCGCTAGCCAGGCTGGATCACGGTATCACGCATCTTCTGACCCGTGATGAACGTCATGCTGGCTACATGGCAGATGGCTATGCGCGGGTGACCGGCAAGCCCGGTGTCTGTGAAGGGCCTTCGGGCGGGGGTGCCACGTACATTTTACCCGGTGTTGTAGAAGCGAATGAAAGTTCCATTCCAATTCTTGCGATTACTTCTGACATTGCAACAACATCTCGCGGAAGATACGCGCTCACTGAACTTGATCAGGAAGCCCTGTTCAGGCCGCTTGCCAAATGGAATGCATCGCTTGATGATGCTACGCGCCTGCCCGCAATGGTTCGATCTGCCTTTCGGGCGATGACAACCGGAAGGCCGGGTGCTGCCCATCTGGCATTGCCGTTTGATACGCAGAAGGCACCGGTGGATGACTCGGAAATCTGGGCAGATGAGCGTCACCAGCATTTTCCAGCCGAGCCGACAGCGCCGGATGCTGATGCGGTTCGTGAAGCAGCAGAAATTCTGGCAAAAGCGAAATCTGCGGTCGCGATTTGTGGTGGTGGCCCGGTTATTGCCGGTGCGTTTGAAGAAATAAGGCAGTTGGCTGATCTTCTCGATATACCGGTGGCTACAACGGTTTCAGGGCAGGGCATTATTGCTGAAACTGATGATTATGCATTGGGTGTGACAGGTTCCAATGGAGGCAATGAAGCTACGCGTGCTGTGGTCGATGGTGCAGATGTCGTGTTGTTTATCGGTTGCCGGGCAGGATCTGTGACGACTGAACGCTGGAGTTCACCCGGTAAGGATACGGTCATCATCCATATAGATAGCGATCCACAGGTCATAGGGGCGAACTATTCCACTGCGGTTGCCATTTGTGCCGATGCGAAACTGGCATTAGGCGCACTCAATGAAGAATTGGGAAGGAAAGCCAGCGTTTCTGGCCAGAACGGTAGGGTACGAGCGAAGTCGGCATGGGCAGAAAAGCTGGCAGATTTCGAGCGGCTTGCTGTCTCGGAGGATACCCCAATTCGCCCCGAACGGGTCATAGCTTCCTTGTCCCGAAACCTCGATGATGATGCAATTATCGTCGCTGATCCCGGCACGCCATGCCCCTATTTTTCCGCGCATTACCGTTGGCGACAGGCAGGCAGAAATTTCATTACAAATCGTGCCCATGGTGCCCTGGGCTATTCGCTCGCTGCATCAATGGGCGCACATACCGGACGTTCAAATGTGAAAACGGTCGCGGTAATGGGCGACGGATCATTCGGGTTTTGCTGCGGTGAGTATGAGACGATAACCCGATACCGGATGCCGATCATGAGCATCGTGTTTTCAAATTCAACCTATGGATGGATCAAGGCCGGGCAGAATTCCGGATTTGGCAAACGCTTTTATAATGTCGACTTCAATCGGACCGACCATGCTGCTGTAGCAAGTGCGTTTGGTGTCAAATCCTGGCGTGTGGAAAACCCCGATGATCTGGACCGGGTTATGAAAGAAGCGCTGGCGCATGACGGGCCAACACTGGTAGATGTAATCTCGCAGCCGCTACATGAGGCGGCGGCACCGGTTTCAGAGTGGGTTGCCTGATCATGATTGCAGAGTTTCCGGACATAAGAATTAGCGGATTTGATGTCTGGCACTGTGCAATTCCGGTAACCAGCAGGCGCGATCACGGGATCGGAATGGTTTCCGGCTCCATTGAAGTTGTTATTCTCCGAATTACCGCGGAGGATGGCTCGGCAGGATTTGGAGAGGCCTCACCCTGGACGGTTTTTACAGGAACTCCCGAAGCAAGTTATGCAGCGCTCGACCGCTATATTCGTCCTTTGGTGGTGGGGCGCAAGCTGTCGGAATATTCTGATATCACAGAGCAAGCTCGCAGGGTCGTGGTCCATTGCACCGAAGCCAAGGCTGCGCTCGATACAGCACTGCTGGATCTGGCAGGAAAAATCCTTGGGAAACCGGTTTGGGCACTTCTAGGTAGCAAGTGCCGCGATAAAATACCATTGTCGTGCTCGATTGCGGATCCGGATTTTGAGTCTGACAAGATCTTGTTGCAACGTCTGGTCGATGACGGGGTAGGCATCATCAAACTGAAGACCGGGTTCAAGGACCATCGGTTTGATGTTGAGCGGCTGGAATACATCAAGAAACATCATCCGGAACTGGCGGTCCGTATAGACTATAATCAGGGTCTGACGCGGGAACAGGCATTGGAGCAGGTTCCGGACATAGCGGATTTCGAACCGGATTTTATAGAACAACCGGTCGCTGCCATTGACTATCACACCATGTCGGAATTGCGCGACATGCTGGATGTTCACTTACTAGCTGATGAAAGCGTCTTTGGTGTCGAAGACATGGAACGCGCAATAGATGAGGAAATCTGCGATGGCGTTTCGGTCAAGATCATGAAAACCGGTGGGCTGGTCACCGGTCAGGCTGTGGCGCAGATGGCGGCTGGTGCAGAACTTTCTGCCTATGGTGGTGACATGTTTGAAACCGGTCTTGCCCATCTGGCAGGTGTTCACATGATTGCTGCGACTAAAGAAATATCGCTTGGCTGCGAGTTTTATCAGGCAAAATATTTTCTGGTCGAGGATTTGCTGGTTCAAACATTTCCGATTGAGGACGGCCAGGTATTGGTGCCGGATAGTCCGGGCCTGGGGATTAATCCTGACATGGAGAAAGTCCATCGGTTTGCAATCTACGGTTCGCAGGAGCAAGCCGCGTGAATGCAAGCCCGAAAAAAGTTGTGGTTGTGGGTGCCGGTATTGTCGGTGTGTCGACGGCAATCTGGCTACAGCGGGATGGGCATGACGTCACTCTGATCGACAAGGCGGGGCCGGGTGAAGGCACGAGTTTTGGTAATGGAGGAATACTGGCTTCTTGCTCCGTAATTCCGGTGACTGTGCCAGGCTTGTTTCTCAAGGCGCCCCGGATGCTGTTTGACCCAAACCAGCCGCTATTCCTGAAATGGGGCTATCTGCCAAAACTTATGCCGTGGCTGATCCGGTATCTTGGTCATGCAAATGCTGCCTCAGTCAAACACCGCGCAGAGGCACTTTATCCGATCATTGGTGACAGCCTTGCAGATCATGAAGCTCTGTCGAAAGGAACCGGTGCAGAAAAATGGCTGTTTCCTTCCGACTATTTGTATGTCTATGACAATCGAGCTCACTTCGAAAGCGATGCATTTGGCTGGTCTGTGCGCAAGTCACACGGCTTTAATT
>JBPCWJ010000158.1:0-3117 GCA_051009635.1 Rhizobiaceae bacterium | reverse complement strand
AGACTCCACCGGTCAATTCCCGGACGATAAGAATATCAAGTCCCTCGACAACTTCCTGTTTCAATGAGGAAGAAGATGCCAGTGCCGGGTAACAGATGGCCGGACGCAAATTGGCAAACAGCTGCATATCCTTGCGGAGCCGTAATAATCCTGCCTCAGGACGCGCTTCATAGGGCACATCATCCCATTTGGGTCCACCGACTGCACCGAATAGAACCGCGTCTGCTGCCATTGCCTTCGCCATGTCATCATCCGATATGGCAGCACCATGGGCATCATAGGCGGCACCGCCTACCAGCCCTTCTTCGGTTTCAAAACCGGCATCCATCTTCTCATTCATCCAGGCGATGATCTTTTTGACTTCCGCCATTGTCTCGGGTCCGATGCCATCACCGGAAAGCAGCAAGAGGGTTTTATTGGTCATTTATTCCTCGAAGGTTCATTCATGAATTTGGAATGGCAGGCATCAGATACCGGCATGGCAATATGACTACCTTCAACGGTTATCACTACCGTTGCAAAAGATTTTCAGATTTTCTTTTCAGACCCAGGGGCGATGCGTGGCCAGCCTGGATTCATATTCGCCTATGGTTTCATGCCTGTCCAGGGTTTCGCCAATATCGTCAATCCCGTTCAACAGACGGTGTTTTCTGGCCGAATCAATCTCAAACTCTATAGTTCCACCATCCGGCCCCTGAATGGTTTGACTCTCGAGGTCTACCGTAATCGTCGCATTCGCTCCGCGTCGGGCATCATCCATAAGGCTGTCAAGTTCCTCAGCCGTGACTACTACCGGCAATATGCCGTTCTTGAAGCAGTTATTGTAGAAAATGTCAGCGAAACTGGTGGAAATTACACACCGGATTCCATGGTCCAGAAGCGCCCAGGGTGCATGTTCACGGCTGGAGCCACAGCCGAAATTGTCGCCCGCAACCAGGATTTTCGCTTCAGCATATTGCGGCTGGTTCAAGACAAAATCCATATTATGCGAGCCATCATCATGATAGCGCATTTCCGCGAACAATCCCGTGCCAAGTCCGGTACGCTTGATCGTTTTCAGATAATCCTTGGGTATGATCATGTCCGTATCGACATTGATGATTGGCATTGGTGCAGCTACGCTGGTCAGGATCGTAAATTTTTCCATGGTCTTTTGGCCGTTGTTTAATTTCCCGCAGATCGGGGTTTGCCGGATTTGGGTGCGGTTTACACCATAGAACGGCAACGGTCGAGTGTGCATTGTCGCAATTGACGAAAATACATCCAGCTTGCAGACTTGCCTGAATTTTCCGGGCTCACGGAGAATATGCGGATTGAAACCGATTTATTTACCTAATTGTGGGAGAACTGACATGTTTTTGGGGAAGTACAGGGGGAAACATTGGTTCATCTGACAAAAAACTGGCGACCCCGGCGCTCGGTACTATTTATGCCCGCATCCAATACGCGTGCGATGGAAAAGGCCCGCACGCTTGCCTGCGATGGTGTGATTTTTGATCTTGAGGATTCCGTCGCTGAAAGCGCGCGTGACGAGGCGCGAAGCAACATGATCAAAATTGCCGGTTCGGGTGATTATGGCCGCCGAGAACGGATTGTACGCACCAATATAGCCTCCAGTCCGGAGTTTTCATCCGATTTGAAGGCGGCGCTTGAAATATCTCCTGATGCGATTTTGCTGCCGAAACTGGAATCGGAAGCCACACTTGCAGATGTTCGCAATCAGATTGGCGAAGGCGGCCCGGCGCTTTGGGCCATGATTGAAACGGCCACTGCAATTCTGGAAATCAGCGAAATTGCCCGTGCTGCCCCGAAAACCGGCCTTTCAGTTCTGGTCATAGGTCCCAACGATCTGGCAAAATCCATCGGCGTCTCGATGAAACCCGACCGTAGGGCAATGTTGCCCTGGTTCGGTTCGGTGATAGCCCCCGCTCGTGCCTTTGATCTGGCGGTGCTGGATGGCGTGTTCAACAACTTTTCGGACATTGACGGATTCGAAGCTGAATGCGAGCAGGGAGCGGAATTGGGTTTTGATGGAAAGACTCTGATCCATCCCTCCCAGATAGATGCAGCAAACCGGATATTTAGTCCTGATGAAGCAGATATCGAAAGAGCCCGCAAAATTGTGGCTGCATATAATTTGCCAGCTAATAAAAATGCCGGCGTAATTAATTTAGACGGCGAAATGGTGGAGCGATTACATCTAGAGTCGGCTAATCAACTCCTTCAAGTGGTTGGCAAGTTTGAATTATCCGAAAATCAGCCTCCAAAGAAGTCAAATTTATCGAGATATCGTAATACCAGTAGTACGTCAGGAAAAAAGTCGGCTAATAAATTGGCTTCGTCCCAATCTGAAACAACACTTTACCGGTTTCTGACGGGATTTGATGACACCGCTTTTTCCCACAAGATTACTCAGGCTCTTGACGAAGGATGGGAATTGCATGGGCCAACGCAATTCGTAGTACATCCCACCACCGGAAAAATACATTGCGGCCAGGCCGTAATCAAGAAAACCGGCGAACCTTATGACCCCGAACGCACGCTGAGCGAATATCAGACATTCAGGTGACGCGCGGTGTGGAGCTCACTCCCTGCCCTCAAACCGATAATTCCTTGCAAGATGCTCCAATCTTCTCGCCACTTCCGGCGAGTGTATGGTGATCGGCTCGTCCCCCAGATCCAGATAGGTTGAGGAGGGTGGCCGGGTTGCCGGGCGTTGGGCGCCTTTCACCAGCCGGTAAGTCAGCACGATCTTCAATGCCATCAGCGCGGTGACAAACGGCAATATCACCATCAATGTCTTCAACCAGATCGGCGAGTGGATATAGATTTCGGCTAATGAGTGCATTTTTATTCCTTTCCGTTCGCATCTCCATGCGAACGTGCGTTCGCGCGCTGGCACTTTTGTTCCAAAAGCTTGCCCATATTTCCTTTTGGGCACGCAGGGGCTCGCTCGTCGCTCGCATTCTTTTCCCAAACACTGCGATTCCTCTCCATCGTCATCCTCGGACCGGCGAAGCCGTGATCCGAGGATCCATTCCGTGATGTTTCGGCGGAAGGAGCCGGACCCTTTGGGCATATGCCGGGCCAAAACGGTCTGGATCCTCGGGTTAAACC
>JBPCWJ010000157.1:0-5924 GCA_051009635.1 Rhizobiaceae bacterium | reverse complement strand
GCGTCAGGGTCTTCCAAACGGTTATTTTCATCTTCAGCCAATGGAACCATGAAATCACGAACCCGTTGTGCCCGCATGACATGGCGGGAAGGTCCATCCGCGACGAACAGGCCCCGCATTTCCAACTGCCATTGGAAAAAGGAGTGCCCGTGAATTGCGTGATTGACGCCATTTGCGACCGAAACACATAAGAGCAGTGCGATGGACAAGGCATAGCCGCCGGTCAATTCAAAAACCATGACGGTTGTCGATATTGGGGCGCCCAGAACGGCTGCCGCCACCGCACCCATGCCCAGGATTGCATAAAGCGCTTCACTGGAGGCAAGGTCGGGGAAGACCTTTGAGGCAATCAGGCCAAAAGCTCCTCCCGCCATCGCGCCCAAATAGAGCGATGGGGAAAATACTCCTCCGCCAAAACGTGAAGCAAGTGTAATGGCTGTAGCTGCCGTCTTGGCAACCAGCAGAGAAAGCATGAGGCCTAGCGAAAGCTGGTTTCGTAGAGCGTCATCGGTAGCTTCATAGCCAACGCCCAGAATTTCGGGGAATGCCAGTGCAATTGCACCAATCGCCAATCCGCCGAGGACGGGCCTCAGGATAATGTGAATTTTCAGATTTCTGGCAACGTAATCCGTGCTGATCAGGGAAACCTGAAACAGGATGGAGACCAATGCGCAAACGACACCAAGCAAGGCGAAGGCAGGAATCTCCCAAAAGGAGGTGATCTGATAATCCGGTATTACGAAGGCGGCGACATCTCCGAACCACAGGCGGGACAAAATTGTGCCAGAGACGGAGGCAAGGACGATCGGCACGAAGGCCCGCATGGCGTAGTGCCCGAGGATTACCTCATGGGCAAACAGGACGCCCGCAATCGGTGCGTTAAACGAGGCTGATACCGCAGCAGCGACGCCGCCTGCCAAAATTGTTCGTTTTGCCCAATCAGGAAGGCGGAACAAGCGCCCGGTGGCCGAGGCAATGGATGCGCCCAAATGCACGACCGGGCCCTCACGACCTGCGCTTCCACCTGCGCCAAGCGAGATAGCTGTAATGACAGCGGAGGTCATGGCAGGCTTAAGTTCGAGGCGGCTACCGGAACGGGCGCGCGCTTCAATCACATCAGCCACACCGGTTGTGCGCCTTGAAGGCACCAGGTAGTGGAGCGCCAGTCCGACAATCAGACCACCGACAGTTGGTCCGGCCAGAATTACATACCAGGGTAGTTGCCGCGCGGCGCTTGCTACGTTTTCGGAACTGTCTCCCAGCCAGAATAGCTGCACAAACCCGATCAGTTCACGAAACAGGATAGCTCCGACCGAGACCATCAATCCGGTGACTATCGCCAGTACCCACATTTGTGGCTGCCGGGTTTCAAGCCAAAGCCCGATATTGGGTTCGATCCAGGCGGTGACAATCTTGACGAGGTTAGAAAAAAAATCCCGCATGGTCCGGCGGTGGTTCGTGTTTAAGGCGTAATTGCACTTTCAGGATAAAGAAGTAGAGCGGGCGCGCAAGGGATACAAGCTCGTGGCGTTAACAGACTTGTTCAACAAGAGTTACGAGAATGCTTGTTTTTGAATTGGCACGCCGGATTTCCGGCGTTACAGTTCCAATTCCTCGTAACAATGGAATGAAACAATTTCCGGGATTTCGGAGCATATTTTATGGCGCTTGCCGATCTAGAAATACCACCCAGAAATGAAGCCGGAATATCCGCTGCCCTTGGTGTTCTCAAGCAAAGGTTTGGTGAGAAACTGAAAAGTTCGGATGCCCTTCGCGAACAACATTCACATACAACAACCTATATCCCGTCCCAATGGCCGGACGCGGTGCTCTTTGCGGAGAGCGTTGAGGATGTTCAGGAGACGGTTCGTATCTGTGCTGAATACAAGGTACCGGTAATTCCGTTTGGCACTGGTACGTCCCTGGAAGGTGGTGTGAATGCTCCCGCAGGTGGAATCTCGATCGACCTGAATTCGATGAACCGCATATTGAGGGTAGGGGCCGAAGATCTCGATGTCACCGTCCAGCCGGGCGTGACAAGGACCCAGCTTAACACGCATTTGCGTGATAGTGGATTGTTTTTCCCGATAGACCCGGGAGCAGATGCTTCGCTTGGCGGGATGGCCTCAACGCGGGCGTCGGGAACGAATGCCGTACGATATGGAACCATGCGCGATAATGTTATCAATTTGAGCGCAGTTTTGCCTGATGGCCGGCTTGTGAAGACGGGTGCGCGGGCTCGAAAATCTTCTGCTGGATATGATCTGACACGGCTTCTGGTGGGTTCAGAAGGTACGCTTGGAATAATCACCGAAGTGACTTTACGCCTTTATGGGATACCCGAGGCAATGTCTGCTGCAGTTTGCTCATTCCCTGATGTTGAGGCAGCCTGCAATGCCACGATAATGGCGATGCAGACAGGAATTCCGATGGCGCGGATCGAGTTGCTTGATACAGACGCAGTAAATGCGATCAATGCCTATGCAAAAACGGATTTTCCCGTTTCGCCACTTTTGCTGCTGGAGTTTCACGGAAGTGAAAACGGTGTGCGTGAGCAGGCAGAAATGTTCGGATTTGTCGCTGATGAAACCGGGGGCTCGGATTTCAAATGGGTGACTTCAACTGAAGACAGAAACAAGATCTGGAAAGCGCGGCATGATGCCTATTGGGCTGTGGTAAGCGCTGTGAAGGGTAAGGAGATATTTCCGACAGATGCCTGTGTGCCCATATCCAGACTTGCCAAATGCGTGACAGAAACCCAGAAGGATATTGTTGAATCCGGTCTTTACGGGCCAATTGTCGGCCATGTTGGTGATGGTAATTTTCATGTCACGCTGGCCTTTGATGCCGAGGAACGCGAAAAGGCGGAAGAGCTTGTTGAACGTCTGGCAATGCGGGCACTTGCCATGGAAGGAACCTGCACCGGAGAGCATGGTGTGGGGCAGGGAAAGCGGCGCTTTATAAGGCTGGAACATGGAACAGGCGCTGATGTCATGCTTGCCATCAAAAACGCAATCGATCCGGACAACATCATGAATCCGGGCAAGGTACTGGCATTGAATTGAATTTCACTGCAATAAGGTTGCTGGTATGTTGCAATAACACGCAAGAGAAAGGGTAAGACGCTGTACCGGTTATTTATCTTGTTTGGAGGCCTGATGGTCATTGCGCTCTTTACGGCGCTGATTGGACCATTCTTTGTGGACTGGTCGGTTTACAAACAAGAGTTCGAGCGCGAGGCCTCGCGAATTGTTGGTCAGCCGGTTACTGTTGCGGGTGAAGCCAGCGTCCGCCTGCTGCCATTGCCAAGCGTCACCTTCACCGACCTGTCGGTGGGCCGGTATGATGACGACTCACCCATGATGACGGTCGACTCCTTCTCGATGAGATCCGAATTAATGCCATTTCTGAGTGGTGAAATCAGAATTGTGGATATGGCGCTGGTCCGGCCGAATTTTACGGTTCGTGTGAATGAGAATGGAACCGTCGGCTGGACGGACCGGAAGCAAACGGTCCTTGATCCGGACAGTGTCCATATCGAAAATATGCGCATTGAAGATGCCACGATCACCCTTGACGGACTTGCCGGTGGTCGCAGCTTTGTGGGCAAAGAGTTTAGTGCCGAGATGAGTGCGCAGTCCCTCTTTGGCCCCTGGAATATTGATGCCAATGGGCTGGTGGAGGGAAAACCAGCTGAATTTTCCATCACAACAGGCAGGTTGAGCAATGAAGGGTCAATCCGGATACGGATGCAGGCAGTGCAGAAAGGAAAGCCCTACCGTCTGGCGATAGATGGTCCGATTTCGGTGAAGGATGATCTGCTTTCCTGGAGTGGTGGCTTTCAGATATCTGCTTTACCACCATCATTGGAGATGGAGACCGAGGCACTCCCCGTCAATTTTCTGGGGCAGTTTGCAGCTACTCCAAATTCGGTTGAAGTAAGCCAGTATAGCCTGGAAATCGGTGATCGAACGGACCCCTATACGATAACCGGTGAAGGCGATATCGAGATTCGCGATGAGGTTTTTTTCCGGTTTTTTGCTGATGGCCGTCAGATGAATCTGGATCGGTTTGTAGAGGCGGAAGAAACGACAAATGCAAAAAGCGGTCTCAGCCAAAGATGGTCTGTTATCCGCAATATTGTTGACCGGATTCCAATTCCGATTGCCAATGGCGAGATCGATTTTTCCCTGCCGGCGATCATTGCAGGCGATACCGTCATAAGGGAATTGGAAGCCAAGGTCAGACCGGATATCAATGGCTGGCGGATTATCGGGCTTCGGACGCTATTTCCCGGCAATACGCTTGTAGAAGCAGATGGAAAACTGGGAACCCGTGGTGATTTTGGTTTTACCGGCCAGATGCTACTTGCTTCGCGCCAACCAACCGGGTTTGCGAACTGGCTTGCAGGAAGAACCAACGCTTCGCTTCGCAGACTGAAATCAGCTGGAATGTCTGCAAATGTCACGCTCACAACAAACCAGGCAAGTTTCGAGCAGCTTGAGTTGATTTTGGATGGTGTAAGATTATCGGGAAAGCTGCAGCGTCTCGCATCAGGAAGTTCAAGGCCCGCGGTCATAGCCTCACTTGAAGGAGAAGCAATCAATCTTGATGATCTGATTGCGATATATTCCATGACACAGCCTGGCGGAGAGGAATCCGGACTTAATGATCAGGATATAGATCTGACGCTTAAAGCCGGTTTGCTTGAGGGCCGGGGAATGATGGCCCGCCAGGTCGATGCGCATATTCAGGTCGCAAATGGTGCCCTGTCCATCGAAAGTCTCAATGCTGCGGATTTCTATGGTGCTTCCATTTCAAGTTCCGGCAAGCTGAATGATTTTCCGAGACAATTGAAAGGAAATTTCGGTCTTTCGATTAAATCTGATCAGGCCCGGCCGCTTGTCGATCTGGCGGCAAGAACTTTCGGCGAAAACCAATTCCTGGTTGCCTTGGCCTCCGACCCGGCATTGACCAGCGATCTGGATGTTGAAGTCGTTATCGATGCTCGCCCTGCGGAAGATGGATCACGTGGCTCTCTTGCAATTACCGGTTCTGTTGGTGGTACCAGTGTCAATCTGACAGACCGGTTTGAAGGGACATTTGCGGGTTGGGCCGGTGCCAATCACGATCTCAGCATCAAGCTCAATCAGGCCGAACCGTCGCTGCTTGCCCGCCAGCTTGGCATTCCGGTTTTGCCACTTCAAGCCGATGGTCCGGTATTGTTGACTGCCGAATTTTCAGGAAATGCAAAGGGTGGTTTTGAAGGGCTTGTTTCTGCCAGTGCTCCCGATACAGAAGTTTCTGCCAATGGCAAGTTGACCATTGATACAGAAACGCCATTGGAGCCTGGCTCCCTGCCGGAGATTTCCTATCAGGCCTTGCTGACACTCGGCTCTCAGGATCTGGATGTCTGGCTGCAAATGGGTGGCCTTGTCTTGCCGGGAACCGGCGAGGGTACACCAATCTCGATATCGGCGGATGTGACCAAGAATGCCGGGCATTATGCGATTGAGGATTTGGGAGGCCAGATTTCAGGCATTTCATTTTCAGGCAATCTGGGACTGGATGGAGACCGGCCCGGTAAACCCAAACTGAACGGTAAACTGGATTTTGGTGAAATCGTAGTGGCCACAGCTGCCGAAATGGTACTGGGAGTTGCCTCCGTCGAACGGACAGAGCCCGATGAATTATGGTCGACAAGTGAATTCAAGCAACCGGTTCTGGTTGGTCTGGATGGTGAAATTGACTTGACTGCCAACAGGCTGGTGTTTCCTTCCGGCCGCGAAGGAGAGGATTTTAGCGGCAAACTGGCCATATTTAATGGTTCAGGAACATTGTCGCCATTTTCCTTTGACTGGTCTGGAGCAAAGATCAGTGGCAGTGCGGCATTAAAAAATGTTTCAGGAAGTGCGGTGCTGAGC
>JBPCWJ010000156.1:0-5114 GCA_051009635.1 Rhizobiaceae bacterium | reverse complement strand
AGACAATACGGGGCAGCCAGATGCGCTGCGCATGACATTGCCGCGGGCTGCGCTGGCCATTGCGCTGTCGATTGTCATGATTGGGTGTCAGACCAGTTCCAGCTTCCGTCCGGCATCGGTTGATCAGCCTGCCTGGAGCGGACCACAGTCTGGACTGCTTGCCCCGTTCAAGGAGGCGCAGTTCAAATATCGGCCACCGCTTGAGGTTGCTGATGGCGGCGCCTATCTCAAAATCCCCTATGACGAGTTGAAAGACATCAATGATCGGGACGAGATTCCGGTCAGGAAGGTAAGGTCCTGGTGGGTCAGGCGCCTGCCCAAGGATGCCGAGAAGGAACTGGAATTCAAGTCACCATCCGGAACGCACAAATACAAGGCTATTGGCCGTCTGGATGGAAATTCCAAAATGACGGTCATTTATGTGCATGGTCGCGGCGGCAACCGGCTTTGGGGCTTCGACGATGAGCGTTTTGGTGGCAACTTCAACCGGCTGAAAAATATGCTGCTCAAAGCTGGCGGTACCTATATTAGTACCGATTTTACTGATTTTGAATCCACCGGCTTTTCTGATGTCTCGGCATTGATCAGAAAATATCGCCCATTGACCAAGGGCAAGCTGGTGGTCGCCTGCGGTTCCATGGGCAATTTTCATTGCTGGAACATGTTTCAGAACAGCGCGACTGCGAGCCGCGTAGATGGCGTAATTATCCTTGCGGGATTTCCCGATCAAAGATTTTTTTCAAGCGCTGCCGCCAATTCATCGTCAAAAAGAATTCCCTTGATGATTTCCCATGGTTCATGGGACCCGGATTATGACTACAAGCCCACCCTCGATTTCTACCGTCAGATCCGGAAGAAAATTCCCAGCTATCCGGCAAGATATGTTCTGTTTGAAACGGGCAAGCATGGAGCACCCGTCCGGATGATAGACTGGCGAGATACGCTAAACTGGATAGATTCGCTCTAGGCTGCTGTTCCTGGCAAACCGGTACAACTGTTCATTTTGAAGTTGGCTCTTTGGCCAAGCACGACCTGCCGAAGAATTGGAGGGCCACCACTCCGCAGGAACCGTTTTGACCAGGCCAGCATATCCGCATCAGCCCGGGCTGGCCAAATGCAGCAATATCGCTGATCTTGTTGATCATCCGAAAAACTGGAAATGACATCTCCACTAACACCAAAAGACTCAGCCATGGAGATGAAATTCTTGTCACAGATACCGACAATTTGCCTGATGTCATTGGCTTGGCAAAAATCGATGGATGCCAGTGACAATGCCAATGCTGCGCGATTGACGATTCCCTCCGCATGCTGTTCGGCCTTGCTACGCAGGGCACAAAACTTTGAAGCTTCCCAAATGTGTGGAGAGACACATTTTGCACGGTTCTGCGGCTGTCCTGCCAGAGCACTCTGAGTGGCCGTCGGTCCATTGGTTGGCATAAACCTTACCCCGCCGACAAGTTGCTTGCTGTCCTCATCCAGATAAAGAATATAAATATTGAAAAGGTCATCATATTCGTCATATTCCAGACCAAATGGCTTGGGGGTCGCCCAGTTTAATTTTTCACAGAAAATCTTCTTTCTGAGCTTGAAATATTCGTTGATTTGACCGTGATGGGATAGCCGGTCTGTCGGGGTAACATATACAATCAATTGGGCACCTTCTTGGATTGTGCGAATATGAGACACTTACAAATACGGGTATTTTTCAATCATAAATACATTTGACTTAGTATATACAACCACAAATGAAATTTTTCTGATAGTATCCGGTAAGATTTTAGGCATCGAAACGCCTGAGCAAATTGGCTCAAACCGCTCGCTTAATATTGATGAGGCCGAGGGTAACAGCTTTCGCTACCGCAGCCGCCCTGTTTGAACAATTCAGCTTGTACTTCGCGCTTTGCATGTGCGAGACAACGGTCCATTTTCCTATGCCAATGTCCTTGGCTACCTGTTCATCAGTCCGGCCCAGCGCAACGAGGTGTAGTACTTCACGCTCTCTCGGAGTGAGCGATGCGGCGGTGAGGCAACTCGACTCATAAATGTCCAGATAACGCCTGCAAATTCTAGATGCTGCGGTTTTAAATTGATCAAGATGTTTATCCCTTAATCTGGTCCAGCTTTTTGGCTCATATTGGAATATCATCGACAACGCGCCGTAGCGTTTTTCACCCCCATGAGTGCAGACCGTGATGCCCTTGTTTCCAAGACCAAATCGTTGCAATTGAGTGCTGATCACCGCGTAATTGTCATCTCTGGTTAGTTCATCCCAATCGATAACCGATGCTTTGCGGTAGTCGATTTTCAACAACGGGTCATGATCAGCGCAGCAATTCTCGACGTAAAACGATATCCATCGATTGGGATAGGTCAGAAAATGCCTCGAATAAGGATCTTCCTTCTGATAGTCGAATATCGAGAAATTGACGTAGTTTGCAGTCGTTTGTTTCTTTACAGCTATGATTTCCTTGAGAAACTGGCGATCTTCCTTTCTTGTTATTCGCGATGCCGAAAATTCACTAAACACTTTGACATTAAACATAATTTCATCCCTTCGACCAAAATCATTCGAATGGGAGAACCAGCAGGCAAAATCAATTAAATCTCAAATGCCTGAAGGCATAACGCCCTCTTGAGTGAAACTGTAATGTTGGCCTCCTGCGACGATAATGTGGTCGCAAACGGTTATGCCCAGAAATTCACCGATTTGCACCAGCCTGGCTGTGATGTTGAAGTCATCTTGGCTGGGCAGTACATTTCCGCTGGGATGATTATGCACCAGAATTATTGAGCAGGCGTGGCATGATAATGCATGACGCATGACTTCGCGTGGATAGACGGTAACATGATCCACCGTGCCTATCTGATGGCACTTGTGATTTATCAGTCTGAAGTTCTTGTTGAGATAAAGGACATGAAACTGTTCTCTTTTTTCGTTTGTCAGGAGCATTCGAAGATAGGAAAATACCGCTCCGCAATTGTCCAGCACATCGGTTTCTTCAAGAGGTCGTCTGGCCAGCGCGAATGCAATGTCACGCAACAAGGCTATTTCTTCTGCGATATCATCGCAAATACCCGAGACAGTTTTGAGTTCATCAGGCTCTGCACTCAGGATTTTACCTATATCAGTGAATTTCGTTATTAATCTGCGGGCCAGAACCCTGGCTTTGGTCTCGCCACATCTGTTTCGAATAATTCTACTTATAATTGAAAGATCATCTTCAGTCTTGAATACAGGTATATTTACCTGCATTCTTTCACTATACGCCATTGTTTTTCCCCTATTGCCAGCCCCATTCTGGCATCGCTGGGGACCAAACTATCAAGTGAAACTTGTCTTGGGTGTCCCAAGTTATTGGGATTAAACAAAAAAAGATTAATTTGTTTTCGGCATTAAGAACCATCATCTTGATAAGGATCAACGCCGAATTGCCGGATGGTGCATAATCTCAGGAAAAAGTCCGAGCATCGGATATACTTTGGCAAGGAGAGTCGAATGCCGCTCAAACAGATCAGGATCGAACTTGCAAGAGATCATGATTATCCCAATGGAAGTCACATGTGTGGGTATGAATTTGTGGCTCCGTTGGACGAAACTGGTCACATGGATGCCGAAGAGTGGAAAAAGAACCGCGAAAAATGCAGCGTCACACGTTTTTGGGAGGGTGAAAAACCGGAATTGGGCCATCTGATAAGAAAGCCCGGAGGAAGTTGGGCATTCCACTATGATATCTTTGGCGATGAGGATGACGACGAAACCGGATACAGGTTCTCAAGGGAAAAATTTGTGACGGGAGAATACGTCTCCATCAACGAGCACGACGACAAGATGAGAACATTCAAGGTAGTGTCTGTCCTGCCACTGGTTTGATCCCTGACATCGGTGTACCTGACCGAAATAATCCGCTGCTGACATGATCTATGAACTCTTCAGTCGCAGAAGCAATTCTGTTCTGCTCTTGACACCTGCATCATGAACAAGCACTAAACGCCGCGTTTCGGACATGGCCGCTGTAAAAAAGCCCGGTGGCCCGATTTCCAGGATGGAGAGGCACGACATGGCATTGGCACTTGTATTTCCCGGGCAGGGTAGTCAGGCGCTGGGGATGGGAAAGGCACTGGCAGATGCTTATCCTGTGGCAGCAGCAGTTTTTGAGGAAGTAGATGACGCGCTCGGACAAAAGCTTTCAGAATTAATCTGGTCGGGGCCGGAAGATCAGATCACCTTGACCACAAATGCCCAGCCAGCACTGATGGCGGTATCGATTGCCGCATTAAAGGCATTGGAGAGCAGGGGCTTTGATCTTGCAAACCAGGCCGGATATCTGGCCGGTCACTCTTTGGGTGAATATTCGGCTCATTGTGCCGCCGGTACTTTTTCACTCGCTGACACCGCACGCTTGCTACGTGCACGTGGCGAAGCCATGCAGGCCGCTGTTCCCGTCGGTGAGGGGGCAATGGCTGCAATCATCGGCCTTGAGGCCGAAGACGTTACTGCAATATGTGAAGAGGCATCTGCAATCGGAGTTTGCCAGATTGCCAACGACAATGGCGGCGGTCAGCTTGTCATTTCAGGAGCAAAGCCCGCAGTAGAAAAGGCATCCGGTTTGGCTTCGGACAAGGGCGCCAGGCGCGCAATGTTACTGCCCGTATCTGCTCCCTTTCACTCCCGGATGATGGCACCGGCTGCAGAAGTTATGGCGGAAAGGCTGGCAGAAGTGGAAGTTAACACGCCGTTAGTTCCCATCGTTGCAAATGTAACAGCGCTTCCCGTAACTGACCCTGAACAGATAGTTCAGCGGCTTGTCGAACAGGTTACGGGTCAGGTTCGCTGGCGTGAGTCTGTTTCATGGATGGCTGAAAATGGCGTGGATGCCATTGCCGAAGTTGGATCCGGGAAAGTACTGACCGGTCTGAACCGTAGAATTTCACGAGAAATAAAGGGATTGGCACTTGGCTCTCCCGATGACATGGATGCAGTGCTGGCAGCGGTGCAAGCATAATACCTGACTTGGTACGGAGACTATTAAATGTTTGATTTGACTGGTAAAAAGGCGCTGGTAACAGGTGCAACGGGTGGGCTGGGTGAAGCGATTGCACGTATGTTCCAC
>JBPCWJ010000155.1:0-4133 GCA_051009635.1 Rhizobiaceae bacterium | reverse complement strand
TAATAGGTCTGGTCCCGCCACCATGGCACTTCTGCGCGTACCACATAGATCGCGCCCAGCTTACCTGAACCAATGAGTTCTGATAGTTTTTGAGACGCCGCGCGAAAACGGTGTTGAAAGACAACGCCAAGATGGACGCCAGCATTCTCGCAAGTTTCCACAATCTGCCTGGCTTCTTCCAGGGTTCTTGCCAATGGCTTTTCACAAAGTATGTGTTTACCTGCCTTTGCAAACCGCGAAATAATTTCCAACCGCGCATTGGGTGGCGTTATGAGCAGAACCGCATCGGTTTGAGGGTCGTCGACGAGTACATCAATACTGTCGGCCGATGGAAAGCCGTACTCTTTCGAAAATTCCGCCCGGGCTTCCTTCGATCTTGCAAAGACGCCTCGAACTTCAACAAGGTCTTCCAAATCCCGGACCGCCAGGGCATGTGGCTTGGATGCCATTCCCAAACCAATGATCGCCAGACCCAATTTCCGGCTCATTGGAGTTTCTCCAGCACATACACCGTTGATTTTGACCCCAGCTTCTTGATGTGATCGCCATGCTCACGAAAACATTCTCGGGCAATACCTTTTTCAAGAGCTTGCTCCAGCCGTGACGTATAATCTCGATCCGCTAGGGTGTGATCATTGAATGAAAATACGAACAAGCCACCCGGCGCCAGGCAAGAAAGAAGTTCATCAAAATATTTTGCAGGTGCGGCACCCGGCGAAATTGCACCTATTGCTGCTATCGCCGCATAGTCGCCGGGCTTCACATTTGGTATCTCGTCAGGTTCAACCTTACTGAGGTTTCTATATACACCCCGTTTCCGTGCCGTCTTGAGCATCGCTTCCGACAGGTCAACACCGTCTATGACTGAAAAACCGTTATCTGCAATAGCCTTTCCGGAAAGACCGGTTCCGCAGGCAAAATCAAAAATTGGTAGGTCACGTTGCGACAGACAGGAGGCGAGGGCTGCAGCGCAACGGGCAGGCGACATATAGCCATTTTCGACAAGGTCTGTGTCATAGGATTCGGCCCAATCTTCGTAAAGATCTTCGACTTCGTTTTGTTTGGTCGTGCGATATGCTCTGTCGAAAAACTTGCCGTTCATGTCTCCCGCCTTGATCCCGAGAAAACTGGGTTTATACAGCTCTTCGAAATATCACGCATCAGCTTGACCGTGCCTTTGCGATGGTTCCACCGAAGTCGTGTCTGGCATGTCGAATTTCTGTTGATCAATATCGATCGAGCTTCCCGTTTTCGCCTTGCCGATCTTTGTTCCTTCAAGTGCGTATCGTCCCGCAAGTTCAATATTGTGAATGATATCCCCAATATCTTCTGCAGAATGATCAGGATGAGTTGGAACCATCACGGTACGCGACAGGATATCGAGGGATTTTGAACACATATCCCGGCTGTAATTTTTCCTGCATTTGCTATTATCAGGATGATTATAGGGGTTCGTTGCAGGATGTGCCGCACCCGCGCCCATGAGAACCTGATCCCATTCGGTATAGGTGTGGCGACCTGTATTTCCTGCGATTACAACCGGATAGATTTCAACAAAACGCATTGCAGCATCTTTTGATGGCAGCAGATACATAATATGAGCCGCACAATCATAGTCCGGACTGTTCATGGGGGACAATTCCAGACCCAGATTTTCCAGTTTACGGATAGCGTCGATTATCTCCCTCTTCTCGGCGCGCATTTTCATAATGATCTGATCAATTCGATCGAGTTGAACGTTGAGAATTGCCCCTTGAATCTCCGAAGCACGGCCGCCATTGCCGGCAAATGGCTTCAAACCATCAGTGCGGCCGGTCCAATAGAAATGGCAAGGGTCAATGGCACAGCGCGCGCGTTCTGCAAGACTGTCATCAGAGGCGGAAATCGCGCCACCTTCTCCGCAGGTCATATTCTTGAAGTAATTGAAGCTGAACGCTCCGACATGACCGATTGAACCGAATTTCCGGCCCTCATATCCGCCTCCCACGCCCTGACAGGCATCTTCAATAACCGAAAGGCCATGCCGTTCTGCGATCTCCATAATCGCATTCATATTGCAGGCAGCGCCCCACATATGGACTGGAACTATCGCCTTTGTGCGTGATCCGATCGCATCCTCGACTGCATTGGGACAAATGGTGATGCTTTCATCAATATCGACAATAACCGGAATTGCCCCGGTTGTTAGTACGGCGGTCGCAGTCGCCATATAGGTGTGTGCAGGAATAAGAACTTCGTCGCCCGGACCAAGCCCAACGGCGATCATCGCCGCAGAAAGTGCAAAGGTTCCGCTTACGGTGAGTGCCGTATGTTTTACATCGAGATAGTCGGCGTATCGTTGTTCGAACCGGTCGCATTCCTTTCCTACGCCGTAGCGAAAGAGCGTCTTGTTCCGAATTGTCCTGGCAATGGCATCAATTTCTTCTTCGCCGATTTCATACATTGATCCCTCCCGCGACCAGGTATCTTATTTTCAGTTGATACGAAAACCCGTCCGGCTGCAATCTTTGTCCAAAGCTGATTGCGCTAAGCCAAGAACGTTGGCCGGCAATTTGTATAATGCCTGACCCTTTCAACGGATTTGCGACATCTCCGTCCTGAAATCCTCAGCCACCGCCTTGGCTGCAACCTCGAGCAGCTCCTTTCCATGTTCGGGACAAGCCAACGCTGAATGCGAGCCAACCCGTCCATCAGGAAACTCATGCCTGTGTTCTTCAGGTGGTCCATGGCGATCACCTGCGTGTTCCTTGATATATTCCTTGCTTAGTTTTTTCGGAGCCTTGATGGCTTCTCCCGGCGGCACAATTCGGTGGGTCGCCTGTGTAATCGCAATTTCGGAAGGGGTAGCATGCATGCCTTCCCAGTCACCGTAATATTGTTGACGTAATTGCTCCACGGTTCCGAATTCCCACCAGCTACGAATTCTTACAAAAGAGGCATCAAATTCGGCGGCGACACCTCGAAGGGGTTCCAGATTGGCGCCGTGAGCATTCAAAACATAGATCAATTTGAAGCCGTGCAATTGAAGACAGGAAACTACCTCCCGGAATAAAACTTGAAATGTCTCGCTGGAAATGGAGACGGTCCCTGGAAAAGCCATGTTAAAAGGCGCTGGCGAATAGGCCAGGGTTGGAGCGACAAGGCAATCCAGTTGTTCGGCCGCGGCTTCAGCGATTTTTTCCGCACAGATACTGTCGGTTCCGATCAATCCCATCGGGCCATGCTGTTCTGTCGAGCCGGTAGGCAGGATGATCCCTGCACCGCGTTCAATCAATGCCTTCACTTCCAACCATGTCGACTGATCAAGCCTCATGGTGATAACCGCTGCTTGAGCCAGTTGTGCAGAAACGGCTGATAGCTGGCCAGTTCATCACGAACTGCTTCAATTTTGCTAATTCTGTCACGATAGCTGCGAACTGGTTCCGGCCATTCAAGCTTGAACTCCAATATTCTCGTCAGCGTATCCAGCCAGGTAAATGTTGGTGGGTAACCGCAATCGCCAAGCATGAGTCCTCGGTTGTTATCCAGGTGCTTTTGTATAATAAGCTGTCCGAATTGAACCAACCGTTCTGAGATCGCTGCCGACTGTGCCGCAACAATTTCAACATCGCGTTTTTCAGGATCAATTAGCGGAAAAAGTTTCCTTACCTCCGGCTCAAGCCTTGTGTCATGAAAGCGGGACAGTTCACGTATCGCAGCACGTTCGGCAATATCACCGGGTAACATTGCCGGGTCGGGATATTTTTCATTTAGATATTCTGCGATTGCTTCGGAATCGCCAATCAGCAGTCCATCTTCATCAAGGGCCGGTAAATTACCGGAAGGAATGATAGATTTGTACTCGGCAGAACCATAGCCGCCGGGAGGCGGTATTTCCTTCCATGCAACCTTTTTGTGCCGAAGCAATATGCGCAATTTTGCGCAGTATAGGCTGATCGGGATTGCATAGATTGTCAGCATTGGAAACAGAAAGCACTACCCGGTATCATGGTCGGGTAGTGCTTCCTTTATTGTCAGTTCAATAACTTCCATTTCTGGCCAAGCGTCTTGAAGAAACCGCGCTCCTGTTTAAGCGCAATCCATGTGTTTACGTAATTGATCCAGATTTGATCGTCCTGCGGCAACAACATTGC
>JBPCWJ010000154.1:0-2800 GCA_051009635.1 Rhizobiaceae bacterium | reverse complement strand
ACCCACAGAGGCGAACCAGATTACGGACGCCAGATTTCCGCTATAGCAATCAGGAATTGACCAATGGCACTTCATTTCACGCAAAAGGAGTTCGACGATCGCATGGAGCGCCTTAAACAGGCAATGGCAGAAGAACGGCTGGATGCCATGCTGCTTTTTTCGCAGGAAAGCATGTACTGGCTGACAGGTTACGATACCTTTGGATTTTGCTTTTTTCAGTGCCTGATTGTCACTTCCGAAGGAGAATTGGCGCTGCTTACGCGTGCACCTGATCTCAGACAGGCCCGCCTTACCTCGATTATCGACAATATCGTCATCTGGACAGATCGCCAGGACGCAGACCCGACACTGGACCTCCACGACCTGATGAGTGAACTGGATCTGGTGGGAAACAGAATAGGTGTTGAATATGATACGCCCGGACTTAACGCCAAATATGGCCTGCTTTTGAACGAGCGGCTCAAGAATTTCGGCGATATGTCAGATGCATCCCAGATAATTCCCCGTTTGCGGGCAATTAAATCCAAGGCAGAACTGGCCCAGGTAAAAAAGGCCGCCGCACTTGCAGATGACGCACTGGATGAAGCGATCCGACTGACAAAAGCCGGGGCGGATGAAGGTGAAATATTGGCGGCAATGCATTCCGCCATTTTTTCGGCAGGCGGCGACTATCCGGGCAACGAATTCATTATCGGATCCGGAAAGGATGCGCTTTTGTGCCGCTACAAATCCGGACGGCGAAAACTCTCGAAAAATGACCAGCTTACGCTGGAATGGGCTGGCGTATGGGCGCACTACCATGCCGCCATGATGCGCACCTTGATTGTCGGAAAGCCAAGCGCCCGCCACCAGGAATTGTATGAGGTAGCACGGGAAGCACTGGAACATTGCCGGGACGCGATGAAGGTCGATCAGCCGATATCAGACATATTCGACGCTCATGCAAAGGTTCTGGACGATGCAGGCCTGGCCAGGCACCGCTTGAATGCGTGCGGATATTCATTGGGAGCCAGTTTCACGCCAAGCTGGATGGATGCTCCAATGATTTATGCCGGTAACACTCAAATAATTGAACCAAATATGGTATTATTCCTGCATATGATAATTGCAGACAGTGAATCAGACACTGCAATGACCTTGGGTCAGACCTATGTTGCCAGCGCTAGCGGGCCCAAGGATTTGTCCAGGCATGAAATTGACCTGATTGTGCGCTAGACGATGGTCGGAAGAGAATCGTTTTTCTACCGTAGTTAAGAAAACGGTAAACAAATCAGCGTTTTTTAGTGATTGGGCACTATGAATGTCTTGGGAACATGCCCGATGGACAAACAGATGAGGACGATATGGTGATTTGTGAACCTGGTCAGGCACGCGTGAACAGACAACGCCGGGGCTATTTTGGTCTTGGTACACTCACGATTTTCCTTGGTTGTCTGCTGGTATTGACCGGCTGCAACACCGGTTCAATCACCGATGGTATCCGTCCTCAGACAAATCTGCAAACCCAGCAGCAGCCATTGTCGCCAGCCCCAACCAACGAGGCTGCACCTGCAGCTCAAGAGCAACAAAACACCCAGCAAGCGTCGTTGAAGCCAATTTCACCGGTTACGTTCCTGCCTGTTACTGGTGCTCCGCAATCAACGGTCACCACATTGGCATCATCAATTCGTTCTGCTGCCAAACAGGATAATGTACCGATCGTGGTATCTGCCGATCAGGGTGCTCGATATCAAGTCAAGGGCTACTTCTCTGCGCTCAGCGAGGGAAATAATACCTTGCTTGTTTATGTCTGGGATGTCCTTGACGTTAATGGAAACCGGGTCCATCGCATTTCCGGCCAGGAACGCGCTGGCCGTTCTTCTGGCGATCCCTGGGCAAGTATTGATGAAGGTGTCATTGACCGCGTGGCCAAAATTACCATTGCCGATCTTCGCTCATGGATGAGCACTCGCGGCTAATCGGACAATTTTACTCCAGACTTCAGCGCATTTCGTGTGTATTTTTTGCTGCACCGTTTCAAAAGCGTTGATATTTTCCTCCAGACAGTTGCGGCTTGATTAGCGTTCGCCTATACACCCGCCCATTGATATCTTCAGTTCGGCGCTCGGCAACGGCACATGAAACTTTTTGCAGGCAACTCAAACCGCATTCTTGCTGAGCATATTGTCAAATATCTCCAGATTCCGCTTGGCCGCGCTAATGTAAGGCGTTTTGCTGACCAGGAAGTGTTTGTAGAGATATTGGAGAATGTGCGCGGTGAGGACTGTTTTGTTCTCCAGTCCACCTCCTACCCGGCAAATGACCATCTGATGGAATTGCTGATCATGATTGACGCGCTACGCCGCGCTTCAGCAAGACGCATTACAGCCGTTCTACCCTATTTCGGCTATGCCCGGCAGGACCGGAAACCAGGACCGCGGACACCAATTTCGGCAAAGCTGGTCGCCAATATGATCACAACGGCCGGAGCTGACAGGGTCCTGACGCTTGACCTGCATGCCGCCCAGATTCAGGGATTCTTCGATATTCCGACGGATAACCTGTTTGCCGTGCCTGTTCTGGCAACAGATGTCCGCGAATATTACGACATCAAGAACATCATGGTTGTCTCACCAGACGTTGGCGGCGTGATACGCGCACGGGCACTGGCAAAACGTTTGGAAGCTGCTCTGGCGATTGTCGACAAAAGACGTGACCGACCTGGTGAATCTGAAGTCATGAATGTGATCGGCGATGTGGATGGACGGGACTGCCTGTTGATCGACGATATCATCGATTCCGGAGGAACGCTCTGCAATGC
>JBPCWJ010000153.1:0-7975 GCA_051009635.1 Rhizobiaceae bacterium | reverse complement strand
GGGACAAGTTCAAGGATCCCAGGGTTCGAAAGGCGCTGACCCTTTTGTTCGACTTTGAAAGCATGAACAAGACCCTGTTCTTCGATGCCTATACCCGCACCGGCTCATATTTCGAGGGAGGCGAATTGAAGGCACCAGCAGGACTGCCGCAGGGACGCGAGCGCGAGATATTGGAGGAATATCGGGGAAGAATTCCAGATGAAGTACTGGACAGTGAATATGCCCTGCCCGTCTATGGCTCACCTGCCGAAAAGAGGAAAAATCAGCGCCAAGCGTTAAAATTGTTCCGCGAGGCGGGTTACACCTTCAAGAACGGGAAAATGCTCGATCCGTCCGGAAATGAATTCGGAATAGAAATCCTCGGAAGAGGTCCGACCGACGAACGGGTGGGCATACCGACAAGAGAAAACTTCGGCCAGCTCGGCATCAAGGTTGATTTGAGGGTTGTTGATACTGCCCAGTACAAGAACCGGATCGACAATTTCGATTTTGACATGACCATGCTGGTCACGTCCCAATCACTGTCACCGGGCAATGAACAGCGTGAATATTGGAGTTCAGACGCTGCAGAGCGTCCGGGTGCCCGTAATTACGCAGGTATTAACGATCCGGTTATTGATGAACTCGTTGAACGTATCATCCAGGCTGATAATCGCGAGGAGCTGGTTGCGTTGACCCACGCGCTCGATCGTATTCTGATGGCGGGACATTATGCAATTCCGATGTGGCACAATCCCGATATCTGGTTTGCCTGGTGGAACAAGCTGAATATCCCTCCTGACCAGCCGCTCTATAGCGGGATCGATTTTTATTCCATGTGGATTGACGAAGACGGATGAGGACCGGATGCATCTAGATCGCCGCCAGTTTCTCGCTTCTGCCGCTGCAGCGGCACTTGTTTCACCCTTCAGTGCCAGGTTTTCGCTGGCAGCCAATCCGGTAGAGACCAGATTGCACGGGCTTTCTTCCTTTGGAGAACTGAAATACGGGCCTGACTATACCCATTTTGACTTTGCGGCACTGGATGCGCCTCAAGGCGGAACATTTGCCTTCAGTCCGCCGAACTGGTTCTTCAATCAAAATACTCAGACTTTCAATACGCTGAACACATATGTGCTCTCTGGCGAAGCACCTCCCAGAATGGAATTGTGCTTTGACAAGTTAATGGTTCATGCCTGGGATGAACCTGATGCGATCTATTGCTCGCTTGCAGAATCAGTCCTGTTGTCAGCAGACCGGAACAGCTTTGAATTCAAGCTCCGACCTGAAGCCAAATTTACTGACGGTAGCCCGG
Organism: Rhizobiaceae bacterium; assembly: GCA_051009635.1. Lineage (GTDB taxonomy): Bacteria > Pseudomonadota > Alphaproteobacteria > Rhizobiales > Rhizobiaceae > BOKV01. The sequence goes on along the minus strand of JBPCWJ010000153.1, from coordinate 6,681 downwards.
TGACCACCGAAGACGTTGCATTTTCAGCACTTGTGCTCAAGGAGCATGGTCATCCGCGCCTGGCGATCCCTCTTATCAATCTGGAAAATGCCGTCATTGTGGATGCGCACACGGTACGGCTTGATTTCAACGGCAAGCAGTCGGACCGGGCTATTCTGTCCATTGCACAGGACATGCCAATATTGTCGAAGGATTATTATGCCGAAAACGAGTTTGCCCAATCCACGCTTGAACCGCCATTGTCATCAGGGCCATGGAAGGTCGGGAAATTCGAGGTGGGCCGGTTTGTTGAATTTGACAGAAACCGGGATTATTGGGCCAAGGACATGCCATTCCAGCGCGGGCTGGACCATTTCGACAAATTGCGAATCGACTTCTTCCAGGACCGGCAAGCAGGCTTTGAAGCCTTCAAGAAGGGCCTGGTCAGGTGGCGGGAAGAGTTTACCTCCAAGGTCTGGGCAACAGAATATAATTTTCCCTCCATTGTGGATGGTAGAGTCAAAAAGCAGCTCTTTGACACCGAAAAATTTCCATCCCTGCAGGGCTGGGCAGTAAACACAAGACGGAAAAAATTTGCTGACACGGCCACGAGGCAGGCACTTGCTACTCTGTTTGATTTTGAATGGACCAACCGCAATCTGTTTTTCGGCGCTTATGAACGGTCGAATTCCATATTTGAAAATACCGAATTGGCTGCGACCGGAGAACCTGATGCAGATGAGTTGGCGCTGCTGGAACCTTTGCGTGCCAACCTGTCCGATGAAGTCTTTGGGAAAGCATATGACCAAAACATTACAGACGGAACCGGGCGAGACCGGAGAATATTCCGCAAGGCAAATGCACTCTTCAAGCAGGCGGGGTGGCAACAAAGCGGAGGCAAGCTGGTTGATGCCGACGGCAAGCAACTGAAAATTGAGGTTCTCATCAGGTCGCCGGTTTTTGAACGGCTTCTCGGTCCCTATACCGACAATATGCGGACCATGGGGATAGATCCTTCGATACGCCTCGTCGATTCGTCGCAATTCCAGTCGCGTATAGAATCCTACGATTTTGACATGGTTGGCATGGCGTTTTCGTTCGAAGCCAACCCGACCGGGGATGTGCTACGCCGGTATTTTCATTCGAGCTCCGCAAAGATCGAAGGCACACGCAATTTTCCAGGGATTGCCGATCCCGCCGTCGATGCACTGGTTGAACGTGTTGGCAAGGTAAAAAATCGTGACGAGCTGATCACTGTAATGCGTGCACTGGACAGGGTTTTACGCGCCGGACAGTTCTGGATACCCAATTGGCATTCAAAGACCCATCGGATTGCCATGTGGGACATGTTTGGCTGGAAGGATCCCAAGCCGGACTATTTCTTCCCGGTTGAAAGAATCTGGTGGCGGGACAGCACAAAGCCGGGCAATCCGTAACAGGGTCAGGTTTGAGTTTGCCATGCGGGGTTGATTGCCAGCAAAGGCTTCTGTAACCGGGTATAGAGCAAACAAGAAGGATTTGGCCGAATCATGGGTGCCTATATTCTGCGGCGACTTCTGTTGATGATACCGACCCTGCTCGGCATCATGGCAATATCGTTTGCAGTCATTCAGTTCGCGCCCGGCGGCCCGGTCGAACAGGTCGTAGCCCAGCTAACCGGCCAAGGCGGGTTGGCGACTGACCGTATATCTGGCGGCAGCTCCGATCTTGCGCAGGACAACCAGTTTGATTCCGGCAGTGAAGCGACAGGCAAATATCGCGGTGCGCAAGGGCTTGATCCCGAATTTATAGAAAAACTCGAGAAACAGTTCGGCTTTGACAAGCCACCGCTTGAGCGTTTCGGGCTTATGATCTGGAACTATTCGCGCTTCGATTTCGGCGAAAGTTATTTCCGAAAAGTCTCAGTCGTCGATCTGATCCTTGAAAAAATGCCGGTATCGATTTCGCTGGGCCTATGGATAACGCTTTTGTCCTACGGGATATCGATCCCTCTGGGTATTCGCAAAGCGGTCAAGGACGGCACCACATTCGATGTCTGGACAAGTGGGGTCATTATCGTGGCCTACGCGATTCCCGGCTTTCTGTTTGCCATTCTTCTGCTGGTTCTTTTCGCAGGAGGCTCCTATTTCGACTGGTTCCCGTTGCGAGGGCTGTTATCGGAGGGTCTGGATGGCAGCGCCTGTCTGCCCTGGCGCGACTTCAGGCCCGGCTATTGTTTCACCGAAGTGGTGCCTGACTATTTCTGGCATTTGACACTCCCCCTGCTTTCTCTGGCGCTTGCTTCCTTCGCGACAACCACGCTATTGACCAAGAACTCGTTTCTTGACGAAATCCGGAAGCAATATGTCCAGACAGCACGCGCCAAGGGGTTAAATGAAAGGCAGGTGCTTTACGGTCATGTCTTCCGCAATGCGATGCTGATCGTTGTTGCCGGATTTCCGGGTGCCTTCATCTCGGCATTCTTCACAGGTGCATTGCTTATCGAAACCATCTTCTCGCTGGACGGGTTGGGATTGCTTGGGTACCGCTCGGTGATTGAGCGCGACTATCCGGTAGTCTTTGCGACGCTCTATATTTTCTCGCTGATGGGGCTGATTGTCGGTCTGTTGTCGGATCTGGTCTATACCTGGATTGATCCGCGTATCGATTTCGAATCGAGGCAGGTCTGATGGATAGCCGTGTCGCTTCAAGTTCTGTTCCGGCGGTGGCCGCCAAATCAGGTGGATGGCTGAACTTGTCACCGTTGAACCAGCGGCGACTGTCAAATTTCAAGGCGAACCGGCGGGGCTACTGGTCGTTCTGGATATTCCTGGTTCTGTTTACGCTTTCCCTGTTTGCAGAGTTTCTTGCCAATGACCGGCCGATACTGGTCCGCTTCAAGGGTGAATTCTATGCGCCTGTCTTCCAGAACTATCCGGAAGATGTGTTCCTGGGTGAAGAAGGGTTCCTGCCGACAACCGACTACAAGATCATTGAAATTACCGAGGCCATTGCAGAACATGGATGGGCAATCTGGCCGCCGGTGCGTTATTCCTACAGGACCGTTAATACCGAAATTCCGGAACCGGCACCTGCCAAGCCATCCTGGCTTTATGACAAGGAAACCCGTTGCGCCAATTACGCAGAAGGGGTCAACGATCCGGCCTGTATCATCGGAAACTGGAACTGGCTTGGTACAGATGATCAGGCGCGCGATGTGCTGGCGCGGTCCATATACGGTTTTCGGGTTTCAGTCTTGTTCGGCTTGATCCTGACGGCGTTTTCTGCGGTAATCGGTGTTGCCGCCGGTGCGGTGCAGGGTTATTTCGGCGGCTGGGTTGATCTGCTCTTCCAGCGCTTTATCGAGATCTGGTCGTCCATGCCCGTATTGTACATCTTGCTTATTCTGGCGGCGGTCCTGCCGCCGGGCTTCTGGATCCTGCTTGGCATCATGCTTTTGTTTTCATGGGTTGGATTTGTGGGCGTTGTCCGGGCTGAATTTCTACGCGCGCGGAATTTTGAATATGTGAATGCCGCCCGTGCGCTTGGCGTCGGGGACGTGGCAATCATGTTCCGTCACCTGCTGCCAAATGCGATGGTGGCAACACTGACATTCCTGCCATTTATTCTGAACGGTTCGATCACCACGCTGACTTCGCTGGATTTCCTGGGTCTGGGACTGCCACCGGGATCGGCCTCCCTTGGTGAGATGATGAGCCAGGGAAGAAACAATTTGCAAGCGCCATGGCTGGGGCTTACTGGTTTCTTCGTCATATCCTTGATGTTGTCACTGCTCATTTTTGTGGGCGAAGCAACGCGTGACGCGTTTGATCCGAGAAAGACATTCAAGTGAGCGAACCGATCCTGCAAGTCCGCGATCTATCTGTCGCATTTTCCCAGGGCGGCAAGACCAATCTGGCGGTCGATCACGTATCATTCGAGATCTCAAAGGGCGAGACGCTTGCGCTTGTTGGTGAATCCGGTTCAGGCAAATCGGTTTCTGCGCTCTCAATCCTCAAATTGCTGCCTTATCCGGCAGCAAGCCATCCTTCCGGCACCATTCATTTCAAGGGCGAGGATCTGCTTGACAATGATGAAAGTGATTTAAGACGGGTACGTGGCGACGATATTACAATGATCTTTCAGGAGCCGATGACATCGCTCAATCCGCTCCACACCATTGAGCGCCAGATCGGTGAAATTTTGCAGGTCCATCGCGGCATGAGTGATAGAGAGGCGCGGGAGCGGGTGCTGGAACTTCTGCATCAGGTTGGTATTCAAAATCCGGAGCGGCGGCTCGGTGCCTACCCTCATCAGCTTTCGGGCGGTCAGCGCCAGCGGGTGATGATTGCCATGTCGCTAGCCAATGACCCGGAACTCCTGATTGCCGATGAACCCACAACGGCACTTGATGTAACGGTGCAGGCACAAATTCTGGAACTGCTCGCGAAGCTGCAGCGCGAACGCGGCATGGCGATGTTGTTCATCACCCATGATCTGGCGGTTGTACGAAAAATCTCCGATCGCGTCTGTGTCATGCAAGCGGGCAAGATCGTTGAACAGGGCCCAACGGCGCAGATTTTCGAAAAGCCGCAGGAAGCCTACACAAAGAGACTTCTGGAAGCTGAACCAAAGGGTTCACCACCTGATATCGACAAGACAGCACCTGTTGTCATGAAGGGTGACGATATCAAGGTCTGGTTTCCGATCAAGCGTGGCCTGATGCGCCGGACAGTAGATTATGTGAAGGCGGTCAATGGTATTGATGTCACCGTCCGAAGCGGACAGACCCTTGGTGTCGTTGGTGAATCAGGATCGGGCAAGACGACGCTCGGGCTTGCCCTGGTCCGCCTGATATCTTCTGAGGGGAAAATCCGCTTTGAGGATAAGGAGATCGATCAGTACTCCTTCCGGCAGATGCGCCCAATGCGCGATCAGGTGCAGGTCGTGTTTCAGGATCCCTTTGGTTCGCTGAGCCCCAGAATGTCGGTAGCAGACATCATCGAGGAAGGTCTGCGCATTCATGCTTCCGAGCTAAGCCCGGAAGAACGTGACCAGCGGGTTATCAAGGCCTTGCAGGAGGTTGGTCTTGATGCGGAAAGCAGGCATCGCTACCCGCATGAATTTTCCGGCGGGCAGCGCCAGCGCATTGCTATTGCAAGAGCAATCGTCCTCAATCCGCGATTTGTCATGCTGGATGAACCGACTTCCGCGCTTGATATGAGCGTGCAGGCACAGGTGGTCGATCTGCTTCGCGACCTGCAGAAGCGGCATAATCTGGCCTATATGTTTATCAGTCATGACCTGAAAGTGGTAAGAGCGCTCGCCAATGAGGTGATCGTTATGCGCAATGGCGAGGTGGTTGAGCATGGACCGGCCGAGCAAATTTTTGATGATCCGCAAACAGATTATACAAAGGCGTTGATGGCGGCTGCCTTCAATCTCGAGACTGCCCCTGAAGGCGTCGTGAGCCAGTGAACCCCGCAGCTAAAGAAGGTCGGGTCCTGGTATCGATTACTGATTGGGACGTCGAGGCCTGGCTTGAAGCATTCAGGACAACTGCACCTGAACGGGAGTTTGTGACTGAGCCCGATGGCTCGGATGATCCCTCCATCAAATATGCGGTCGTTTGGAAACAACCTTCGGGCCTTATGTCATCCTTGCCAAATCTTGAACTGGTATTTTCGCTGGGTGCCGGTGTGGATCACGTGCTGACAGATCCTTCCCTGCCTGATGCTCCAATCGTCCGTATAGTATCGCCCGACCTCACCATGCGGATGAGTGAGTATGTGGTTTGGCAGGTGCTGGATCATTTCCGGAAGGGAGCCGCCTACCGGTTACAGCAGCAGGAGAAAGTCTGGAAGGAACTTTCCCAGCCCGCAGCAAGTGCGATGACGATTGGCATTGTCGGCCTCGGTGTTTTGGGAACCGATTCTGCACGAATATTACGCTCCTTGGGTTTCAAAATCTGTGGCTGGAGCCGCACCCAAAAAAGCGTTGATGGCGTAATCTGTTACTCTGGCGATGACGGCTTGGAATCCTTGCTTGCGCAAGGTGACATTGTGGTTGTTCTTTTACCCTTAACCCCGCAAACCAAAGGCATGATCAATCAGGAATTTCTGGGTGCCATGAAAAGGAAAACCCCGATTGGTGGTCCGGTCTTGATCAATGCCGGCCGAGGGGGATTACAGATTGAAGCTGATATTCTGGAAGCGTTGAACAGCGGAAAACTGATGGCTGCAAGCCTAGATGTTTTCGAGACAGAGCCACTGGATGCAAATAGTGCCCTTTGGACTCACCCTTCCGTAATGATAACTCCCCATGCGGCAGCATGTTCAGACCCGGCGACACTAGCTGTTGAGGTGGTCCGCCAAATGGATGATTTCGAGAAAGGAATTGTTCCTACAGGCCTGGTGAACCGGGATGCCGGCTACTGACCAATCATCATGGCCTTACAAAGCCTGATGGCGCTGAAAAATATTCAGCAATCCGGCCAAGTGCGGGGACAAGCGGCTCGCTTGTCACGTCCATGGTGTAGCCATTGGCATGCAGAAGATTGCCATCCCCTTCTACTATGGCGACGTGTCCGGGCCAGAAGATGAGATCACCCCGTTCGAGATTTTCAAAATGTTCACCCGGTTCAATCAACTCGCCGATCTGCGAAAACTGCATGTCGGAATCTCTCGGCACGAACTTTCCGCACATATACATCGACAACTGGAC
>JBPCWJ010000152.1:0-3049 GCA_051009635.1 Rhizobiaceae bacterium | reverse complement strand
GGGTTAGGTCTGAATCATCTCCAGTACCCGCTCAACTTCGTCAACCGACGTGGCAAAACTTGTTACAAAACGGTAAAGGCACTCGCCTTTTCCAGGTTTCGTGTGCATCGCCTCGGGAGTTTTCCAGGGATGAAAGCTAACGCCATTGTCTATCAGCAACTGGGCGGCATGAACGGGCAATATGCAAAATATCTCATTGCTCTGCGTAGGCCAGCCGAGACGGGCACCGGGTGAATTTTCAATACCCTCACGCAATTGATCTGCCATTGTGTTGGCATTGCGTGCCAGTTCCAGCCACAAATCATCCTCGAAATAGGCCTCATACTGGGCAGCGACAAAACGCGATTTGGAATAAAGCTGTCCGGCGCGTTTGTGGGTGTAAGCCATTTGCTCATCCATGGAAAGATCAAACAGGACAATGGCTTCGGCACACCAGCAACCATTTTTGGTGCCGCCAAAAGAAAGAATATCGACGCCCCGCTTCCAGGTCATCTCTGCCGGGCTTGTTTCAAGATGCACCAATGCATTGGCGAAACGCGAGCCATCCATATGAAGAGGCAGGTGATATGACCTGGCAATCCCGGATATTGTTTCAATTTCCTCCAGAGAATATACGGTTCCCGCCTCGCTTGCCTGGGTCAGGCTGATTGCAGTGGCCTGTCCGTAATGAACAAAGTCAGGGCTGAAGCGATTCAGTTTGGTTTTGAGATCTTCGGAATCGATTTTGCCGAAATTTCCCTCGACACCAACAAGACGACCGCCATTTGAAAAAAGTTCTGGTGCACCGCATTCGTCTTCCAGCATATGCGCTTCGCGATGGCAGAGCGAGATGCCTCCGGGTCTCGAAAGACTTGCAATAGAAAGTGCATTGGCAACGGTGCCGGTACCGACGAAATAAACCGCCACTTCTTTTTCAAATACCTCACAAAACTTCACTTTGACCTTTTCATCCAGAATGCTGTCGCCATAGGCTGCTGCCGGGCTGACAGAATGGGTCTGCAGCGACTGATTTATTTGTGGTGCAACTCCGGACCAGTTATCGCTGGCAAAATTCATTGGCGTTTCTCCCTGGAGGCTTCCTGTGAATTGGGAGCCGATTGAATTGATGCATAGAACTTCTAATTTGAAATAATGCAAGAGCAAATCATGCCAAATGCAATTTTCAACTGCTCAATATATCGTCCGGTGACATTGGCAATGTTTCACTCAGGAGGTGTATTTTTGATTCGCGATGCTGTAAGAATATGGCAATGTGAATTTCACAGAAGCAGGAATTGGCACGAATGGTGGGGCATAGGTCTGATTTGAACCACTGGCATAGTGGTTTGGTCAATACGCCGCAAAATCAGGGCTTGTCTTTGACGTTAATTTCTGGCATTTTCCTGCAGAACTAGGACAGGAATGCTGTCTCATATTCAATTCTGAGACTTCAGATACTGGTTCTGATTACTATTCCGGCCAGCTCTATGTCGAGCATATTTGGCCACCAGCAAAGGCTAGAGATTATCAAGCCTGATTTGTTGGGCGGAGTGGTTAGTTTGTCCATGGCAAGCTATGCAATGTTCGCGCCAGCCATAACTATACTTTTGCCGGTCGCGAAATTTTGTTTGCTGATAAATGCAGCAATTGAAGAAGGTCATTTGTAATATGGTGCCGGTTTGCAAAGTCCCGGATGGACTTTGGTCAGGATAACTGGTGATTGTTACGGAAATTTGGTGAGGAATTATGGCGCAAAACATAGATTCTAGTGAGTTCATAAATTCAGGCTTGAAAATTTCTGCTGCAAAATCCGCAAATGTGACCGGAACAAAACCAGGCAGTCAGGGGCTGTATGATCCGGCCAATGAGCATGATTCCTGCGGCGTTGGATTTATTGCCCAGATGAAAGGTGTGGCTTCTCATCAGATTATTTCCGACGGTCTGCAGATATTGGAGAACATGCCTCACCGTGGCGCTGTAGGTGCCGATCCGCTGATGGGGGACGGTGCTGGCATGCTGGTGCAAATCCCGCATGAATTCTATTCCGGTTCTTCCGGTGGTATCGATTTCATGCTTCCGGGTCCCGGAGAATATGCTGTCGGGCATATTTTCCTGCCCCGTGACGACAAAATCAGAATCCATATCGAACAGATTTTCAAAACCGTTTGCGCGGAAGAAGGTGTGACGCTATTGGGTTGGCGAGATGTGCCTGTGGATAATGCCAAACTTTCCATAGATCCGGAAATTTCCGCGACCGAACCGGTTCACCGCCAGGTATTCATCGGGCGCGATGGATTTGAGGGCAGTGACGATGATTTTGAGCGTCAGATTTTTATTCTACGCAAAGTGATTTCAAACAGAATATTTGCAGAAACCGAAGGGCGCGACAACGGTTTTTATATCGTTTCTCTTTCTGCACGAACTATCGTCTATAAGGGCATGTTTTTGGCCTATCAGCTGGGCGCCTATTTCAAGGATTTGAGCGATCCGTCGTTCAAGTCTGCCCTAGCATTGGTCCACCAGCGTTTTTCCACCAATACCTTTCCATCCTGGAAACTTGCTCATCCCTATCGCATGGTGGCGCATAACGGCGAGATCAATACAGTGCGCGGTAACGTCAACTGGATGGCGGCTAGACAGGCTTCGGTCTCCTCGCCAAATTTTGGTGACAACATCAACAAGCTTTGGCCGATTTCCTATGAAGGACAGTCAGATACCGCGTGTTTTGATAATGCATTGGAATTTTTGATTCAGGGCGGATATTCGATGGCCCATGCCGTGATGATGCTGATTCCCGAAGCCTGGGCCGGCAATCCGCTAATGGATGAAAACCGGCGGGCATTTTATGAATATCATGCTGCGCTGATGGAACCATGGGACGGTCCCGCATCCGTGGCATTTTGCGATGGACGCCAGATCGGGGCCACTCTTGACAGAAACGGCCTTCGCCCCGCACGCTATTTTGTCACCGATGATGATCGTATAATCATGTCATCTGAAGCCGGTGTATTGCGGGTTGACGAAAAAAACATCATACAAAAATGGCGCCTTCAACCGGGTAAGATGCTGC
>JBPCWJ010000151.1:0-3209 GCA_051009635.1 Rhizobiaceae bacterium | reverse complement strand
AGCTCACCCATTTCAAAACCGGAAACCCGAAGATCCAATTCAAGATCATCATCAAGCAACTCGCCGAATTCCAACATCAAATTCTCAAAATCCCATTCGGAATTTTCAGCCAGCTTGTTATCCGCTATCCGCAGCAGCTTAATCTGCTGCTTGGAAAGGCCATCGATCCGAATAGCAGGCGCTTCGTTAAGATGGAGAAGTTTCGCTACCTCAATCCGGCCATGACCGGCGATGAGAGCATTATCACCACCTATCAGAATCGGCAGCGTCCAGCCGAATTCGCGCATTGAATCCGCTATTTGGGCAATCTGCTTTTTCGAATGTTTCCGTGCATTACGCCCATACAGTTTCAGCGCATCGATGGAAATGTATTCGATCTTTAAGTCGCGAAGGATTTCATTCATTGCCGAATCTCTGCATATGTTTGCCGAGATATACACATAACAGAAAATTCAGAACATTAAATGAACAAATGAAATTTTTTATCGCTATTAGGGAATAAATCGGCAAATTTCGATAAAATAATACGCCACATCAAAAATTTATTCTACATCCCGGATTTTGAGGTTACTTCAATCTAGGCAGCCTGCACCTCGTGATTCGCAATAAAGTTCTGCCTGTGACTGCTGAAACAAGGCCTGTTTTTCCACAAAAATTACCTGTTATTTCGCTTAGGGAATTTTGAAAAATTCTCCAACGATTTTATATATTTAGTGAGATTTTATGTGCCAGAGATTATCAAAAATCGTGTTTTTCCCTGTTTTTTCCCTGTTTTAACAGGTTATTTGCCTTGAGACCGGTTCGCTCGAGACTGCAAGCACAGCCAATAATTTCAATAAATTTTTCACTGATTGATCATTTGGAGAAATCCGGTGACAATCACTACAAACGGCAAAGGGGCCACCGGCAGTCCGACAACAGCCTGAATCCTGGAATTCCTCGGAGTATTCAAAATGCGACTGATGTTGAAATTCACCATACCGGTTGAAAAGGGAAATGCCGCTGCAAGGGATGGAACACTGGGCCAGGCAGTCCAGGCCCTGATGGACGAAATAAAACCCGAAGCAAGCTATTTCGCACTCGAAGATGGGAAGCGCATGGGTATCTTTATCTTTGAGGAAACGGATCAGGCACGCATGCCGGTGATCAATGAGCCACTCTTCGCGGCACTTGACGCCTCAATCGAGATACAGCCGGTTATGACTGCGGAGGACATGCAGCGTCAATCCGGCATTATAAAGTAAATCCGCACCAGCAAAATCCGGTATCAGTCACCCCATTTTCCGATCATTATGCCGGAACGCGTTTCATCACTGCGCACGTCATAAACTTCTCGATCCGTCATGGTAACACGGTTTTTGCGGCTTGTAAGCCGTTCGAACAGGCGCTTGTGCATCTGGTTGCGTATTTCCTCATATTCAGGGCTACGTCCAAGATCAGTAAACTCATCCGGATCGTTTTCCAGATCAAACAATTGAGGTTCGAACCCGGTAAAATGGATATACTTCCACCGGTCGGTTCGCAGCATATAGCCACGCGCTTTCGAGGCATCGACACCCAGAATCTCTCGCGCATCATAAAAGGCATAGTCGATTTCCGAAAAGACCGCATCACGCCAATCTTCCAGTTGATTCCCATGCAGTAGCGGCTCCAGCGAGCGGCCTTCCAGACGATGGTCTGCTGGCGGCGCACCGGTAGCGGCAAGAAATGTAGGAACAAGATCAATTGCCTCGACAAGTGCATCTGAAACAGTCCCGCGCGTACCATCCGCTTCTTTCCTCGGATCATAGATTATGAGCGGGATACGGACCGATTCTTCGTGGAACAATTCCTTTTCACCCAACCAGTGATCTCCCAGATAGTCTCCATGATCGGAGGTAAACACGATCATGGTTTCATTGATCTTGCCGGTCTCCTCGAGCCAGTCGAACAGCCGCCCGAGATGATCATCAATCTGCTTGATTAATCCCATATAACCGGGAAGCACAGTCTCACGCACACCCTGCCGGGAAAATGTTTCGCTGACTTCCATTTTCCTGAAAGCCCCATAAACAGAGTTTGGATCTTCGCGCTCGCCTTCGCTTCTTTTTATCGGAAGGAAACACTCCGGGCCATACATGTCGTGATAGGGAACAGGCGCAATATAGGGCCAGTGCGGCTTGATATAGCTGAGATGGCAGAGCCAGGGATTATCGCCGGCATCTTCAATAAATTCCCTTGCTCGCGACGTCATATAGGCAGTTTCGGAATGTTCCTCCTTCACCCGTGCAGGCAGGTTGGAATTTTTCAAATACCAGCCCGAAAGGATCTCGCCGTCTGGCCCTTCGGCGGAATTTGCATAGTCATGCCAGGGATTTTCACCTTCATAGCCACGCTCCCGCAGCCAGTCATTATAACGAAGCTTGCCGCCCCTTCTCCGCAATGAGGGATTGGGATGCAATCCATCATCACGCTCGAATGGATCAAAACCCGGCTGGCTGATTGTCTTGCCGGTCCCGGTAAACGGATCAAGACCGAGATGGGCCATGGCCTCCCTGTCGGGCACCATGTGCGTCTTGCCGACCACAGCGGTTTGTACGCCTATCGGCCTGAGATAATCTCCCAGGGTCAGTTCGCCAATTGGTAACGGCACCTGGTTCCAGGTTGAGCCATGACTGAACACAGTCCGGCCGGTATAAAACGAGGCGCGAGACGGACCGCAAACCGGGGATTGGACATATGCCCGGTCAAACCGAACTCCCCTCTCCGCAAGCCGGTCAATATTCGGCGTCTTTAGATGCGGATGCCCATAGCAGGATAGATAATCCCATCGGAGTTGATCTGCCATGATGAACAGAATGTTCTTGACCTTCGACATGGCACTACCTCATCGCCTTGGGGAAAAATCATTGGGGAAGGAAAAACCTATATCGGCATTAGGAGAAATAGAAGGGAAAATATCTCTCCAGAGCGGTGACCGATCATGCCGACAAACTTCCATATGCCCGAATGTCGGTTCCCGCTTTCTGGCGCGATGCCGTATAGGCGTTGAATCTCCCGGCGACTTCCTCAGGCTGCCAGGCCAATAGACCGTTTTTGTAACTTGGCCGCTTTGAGACACGTTCAAACCAATTGGCCAAATGCGGAGTGCGCTCATATGGCCAATTCATCAGGGCAAAACGATGCACATTGGGCATCCAGGCCACATCCGCCAATGAGAAGTAATTTCC
>JBPCWJ010000150.1:0-3491 GCA_051009635.1 Rhizobiaceae bacterium | reverse complement strand
ACAATACGCTTTCCATCATACAGCAAGGCGTCATCATGAAGCGTCAGGGTGTGAAAGTGGAATTGTGGGATAATCTTCAGGCTTTGTTCCGCAAGAAACCAAAACCGGCAGAATGACCCCGGAAGACGATGCCCGCAATCGGTCCAGGGAAAAGGGCAGAAAATTCTTTGCGCGCCCATGGATATTCCTTCGTGGTGCGCCTTCAGCACAATTCCTGCCACCGGAAGGTCCGCCCGAGATTGCCTTTGCCGGGCGATCCAATGTCGGAAAATCTTCGCTTATCAATGCGTTGACCGCTCAAAAGGCGCTTGCAAGAACCTCGAATACACCCGGTCGAACCCAGGAACTGAATTTCTTTGTGACAGACGGTTATTCCGGGGAGCAGGATGATCTGCCGCCATTGGCTATCGTCGACATGCCTGGATATGGATTTGCGAAAGCACCAAAATCACAGGTGGATGCCTGGACAAGGCTGGTTTTCGATTACTTGCGCGGCCGAACAACCCTGAAACGCGTCTACGTCCTGATTGACGCCCGTCATGGCATTAAGAGCAACGATACCGAAGTGCTTGACCTTCTGGACGACGCGGCCGTTTCCTATCAACTCGTCCTGACAAAATCCGACAAGATCAAACCACCAGCATTGGAAAAACTGTTGAAGGCTACCGAACTGGCAATATCAAAACGTGCGGCTGCTTTTCCGATGGTGCTTTCAACATCATCGGAGAAAAATATCGGAATATCTGCACTTCGAACGGAGATTCTCGCTGCAGCCGGAATCTGAAATCTCAAGGCTGTCGCAATATTCTCAACTATCCGTGGGAAGAACCCTGTCGGGAGGCCGGTGCCCATCAAACAATGTCCGGATATTGATGATCACCCGATCGCCCATTTCCAGCCGGCCTTCGATCGTCGCCGAACCCATATGAGGCAAAATGACAACCTTGCCGGTTTTGGCCAGTTTCATCATTTCAGGATTTACCGCGGGCTCATGCTCGAACACGTCAAGACCCGCACCAGCGAGCCGATTGGCCTTGATGGCCGCGATCAGCGCATCCTCATCAATGATCTGTCCGCGAGCGGTGTTGACGACAATACATTTGGGCTGCATCAGCGCTATGCGCCGTGCTGACAGAAGATGGAATGTCCCGGGCGTATAGGGACAATTGACAGAAACCACATCCATGCGTGCGAGCATTTGATCCAGACTATCCCAATAAGTCGCCTCCAATTGCTCTTCGGTTTCCAGATCCACCCGGTTGCGGTTGTGATAATGGATTGAAAGGCCAAAGGCCTTTGCCCTTCGGGCAACAGCGGTTCCAATGCGGCCCATACCGACAATCCCAAGTCGTTTTCCCCAGATCCTGTGTCCAAGCATCCAGGTTGGTGACCAGCCCTTCCAGTCACCTGCTTCGATTGTCTCAAAACCTTCTGTCAGCCGGCGGGACACAGCAATCATAAGCCCCATTGTCATATCGGCAGTATCTTCGGTCAGAACATTGGGAGTATTGGTGACGGTAATTCCCTTGCGGGAAGCAGCGGCCACATCAATATTGTCCACGCCATTACCGAAATTGGCAATGAGTTTCATATTCTCGCCAGCCTGGCTGATCAGGCTTTCGTCAATCCGGTCGGTTACTGTCGGGACAAGTACATCCGCGCTTCTGATGGCCTCTACAAGCTGCGAGTGCGACATTGGCTTGTCATCGACATTAAGTTTTGTGTCGAACAGTTCCCGCATCCGGGTTTCTACAGCTTCAGGCAATTTTCGTGTCACTACGACCTGCGGTTTCTTGCGGGACATGGTCCTCCTGATCCAGATTTGGCGGTTTTGCGCCTTGTTGTTGACGGAGCATTAACCAGCTTTGGGCATTTTATGATTCAACACTGTGTAGCAGACCCGGGCCACAAGCAATAGCGATCTCTCCCGGTTCTCACACGAATGATGGTGTTGTTGGGAAAAGATTTCAGATGACAAAACGTTCAACAGGCACGAACCACCAGACAAGATCGTTCAGTTCAGGAAGCAAGCTGTTTGGAAATGGTATCCTCCGATCCAAATTGGTTTTCGCAGGCCTGATGGCAGCATTTTTGGTGGTAATGGGAGCATTCTCTCATATACCAGCCCAGGCAGCTGCTATTGGCCCAAGCGGCTTACCGTTACCGCGCTATGTTTCGCTTAAATCTGGTCGCGTTAATATGCGGATCGGTCCCGGACGCGCCTATCAGGTTCAATGGCTTTACCTTAAGCGGGGATTACCGATGGAGGTAATCCAGGAATATGACAATTGGCGCAAGGTTCGTGACCCTGAAGGGAATGAAGGCTGGGTATTGCATTCCCTGTTATCGGGGGAGCGTACCGCAATTGTTGCCCCGTGGAGCGGAGAAAAGAAGCTGATCTCCATGCGCCGGGATCCCGACAATACCGCACCGCTTGCCGCCAGACTGGAACCAGGTGTTGTTGCATCGGTTAATGAATGTGCACAGGGTTGGTGCAGATTGAGCACGGAAGGCGTGGCCGGGTTTGTCGACCAGAAACTGCTTTGGGGTGTTTATCCCGGCGAGAGTTTCTAGATTTTCATTGTTTAAAAAAATCTTTGAAACAACAATAAAATCAGTTCTTTAAAGATCGCACACGCACAATCACATCGACCTGGCTGATTTCCATGCCTTCAGGCGGTTCCGGCAGGTTGTTGATCTCGATGCTACCCTGCGGCATGTCAATTACCTGGTCACCATCCTCGAGGAAAAAGTGGTGATGGTTCCCGGTATTGGTGTCAAAATAGGTCTTGGACGTGTCGATCGCAATTGATCTCAACAGCCCGGCGCTGCTGAATTGATGCAGCGTATTGTAGATCGTTGCCAGGGAAACGCCTATTCCTGCAGCACGCGCCTCGTCATAGAGAGCCTCTGCCGTGACGTGCCGGTCACCCTTGGCAAATAATAATTCAGCAAGCGCCAGCCTCTGGCGGGTTGGCCGCAAACTAGCCTTGCTCAGCATCGCAGATACATTTCTTGCAGTATGCACGCCGGACTTCCTTGTCTGATTTAACGACTATTGGCCCACGGTGGATCATCTATATTATAATGACCTGAAAGCTTCGCTTCAATAGCATCAATTGACGCGGGCACCCAGTCAAAATTTGTGGTTAATCTCCTGCTTCCCCATATGGGAATGGCAGATTTGCTGTGCTAATACCAAGCGCAGGCAACCATTTGCCGGACCAACCAGGCACTTGACAAACATACGGATATTGAATGGCAGATCGAAAGACAAGCTTCGGCTATGAAGAACTCCTGACCTGCGGTCGGGGAGAAATGTTCGGACCCGGCAATGCGCAGCTTCCGCTTCCCCCCATGTTGATGTTTCATCGTATAACCGAATTGTCGGAAGACGCTGGCGATCACGGTAAGGGACATATTCGTGCGGAGTTTGATATTTCCGACGATCTCTGGTTCTTCCCATGCCATTTTGAGGGTGATCCTGTCAT
>JBPCWJ010000149.1:0-5337 GCA_051009635.1 Rhizobiaceae bacterium | reverse complement strand
ACCTTGTCAGAAGGGGCCAGACCCAGGGCCATCGTTTCTTCCGGTGATGGAGAGAATATGCCGCGTTCAATCCATTTCGAACTTGCCGTCCAGCCGCGCCGCTGCATATCTTCACTGAACGAGGTCAGGAGCGACAGCGATTGTTCGACCTTGCCCGGCACCGAAGCAACCGAAGTACCCGATCCCTGTTTTTGAACAACCAGTCCTTCCCGTACCAGTTCCTGAACAGCCTTGCGCACTGTAACGCGGGACAGCTTGCTGATTTGCGCCAATTCACGCTCCGGGGGAAGTGCGTCACCCTGCATCAATTGCCCATTTTTGATGGCAGAACCAATATGCTGGCTCAGCTGGGTATAGAGAGGACCGCCATGTTTACGGGTCCAGTTTTCCGGCGCGAGCATCTCGGCAAGATCAACATTCATACCAGCTCTCCGGATTTGCCAAAATATCTTATCGCCAGTTGGGCTGCTCCCGTCACCGCATCATGGTCAGGTTCAGACAATTGTTCGCGATAGTGTTTGCTGAGCAGGGCTGAATAAATTCCGCCGAGCCCGCCAAGCATGCAAAAGCGGCTATCGCTTGGAAGAATGACATCAAGCGTTTCCTCTATATCAGTCACTGCATGGCGAACGATTTCCAGAGCAATCGGATCACGCTTTTCGGCATACTCAAAAATGACAGGGGCGAATTTTCCGAATTCTCCCGGCTTGGCTGTCTGGGCATATTCCACAACGGTTTGAGGATTGTTCTCGAAATCCCGCAACACATGCTTTGTCAGATCAGAACCAGAATTTATTCCGTCATAGGTGAGAAGAACCTTCTGCAGCAAAAGGCGGCCAAGCCAGGCACCGCTGGCAAGATCTCCCACCATGAAACCCCATCCGCCGGCGGTTCGAACAACACCGTTGAGCCGGTAAATATAGACCGTGCCGGTACCAATGATTGCCACAACGCCATCTTCCTCACCGATGGCACCTTGCAGGGCGGCGACCGCATCCGTCTCAATCCGGCATTGGCGGAAGGGAAGTTTCTCGCGGATACGTTCACCAGCATCACCTATGTTGGATCCGGCCAGTCCCAGGAAAGCGGAGACATCCGAAACCGCTTCATCAGGCAATCCCGCTTTTGAGATCACTTCTCTGGTGGCTGAAAGAATATTGTCAAGCGATCCCTGAAAATCGGTCACGATATTGGCCGGGCCGCTTCTGGCGGAAGCGAGTTCCTTGCCATCGGCTGAACGAAGGCTGGCCCGGCATCCGGTCCCGCCGCCATCAACACCCAGAAAAAGAGATTCACTCATGCTCATCTGCGACCTATCAACATCGTTCCTTCATAGTATACCAATATAATACCATTAATCAAGAACAAAATGCAAAAAAAAATTTTGTCAATTAATTTATTGTTTTTATTTAGGAAAAACTCAATTGCTTGTTTTTATATATCCTAATTTATTAACACCCTATAGACAAATGGTATCTTTTTGGTATTATTTTTTCATGTCGAAAGATGATCGGACAACAACAGCTACCGAGGCCCGCGCCACACAAGCGTCATTGCTGGATGGGGGCGCGCCGGATGCCGCACTGCATGCTCTACTTGATGGGCAGGTTGCCGCAGCGAATGTTATTGCCCATGCAATTCCAGCCATCCAAAATGCAGCAAATGCAGTTACACAGGCCGTAAGTAATGGCCGCAAATTAATATATGTCGGCGCGGGTAGTTCCGGCTTGATGGCGATTGCAGACGGACTTGAGCTCCCCGGCACGTTCGGGATAACGCGGGAACAAATTTGTCTTGTAATGGCAGGTGGTACGGCAAGTTTCTCGGACATTGTTGGCGCATCCGATGAATATTCACCCGAAGCGGATTTGAGGGCACATGACATCAACCAGCAAGACTGCGCAATTCTTGTCTCCGCCAGCGGTTCGACCCCCTATACGGTCAGCGCTATCAACCATCTGAAGGCGCTTGGCGTTACCTGCATAGCGATTGCCAACAATCCGGACACACCTCTTCTTGAAGCAGCAGACATAGGGATACTGCTCGCCACGCCACCGGAAGTCCTTGCCGGATCGACGAGGCTCGGCGCCGGTACGGCACAGAAAATTACACTCAACATGCTGTCGACATTGGCAGGCATCCAACTGGGTCATGTCCATGAAGGGCATATGGTCAATGTGATCGCAGATAATGAGAAGCTGAAGAAAAGAGCTTGTCGAATGATCGCCGATATCACAAGCTGCTCAAACTCGGCGGCACGTCTTCATCTGGAGCAATCCAGGGGCTCGGTGAAGATTGCCGTCATGCTTGCCTCCGGAGCCAAAAACACAGAAGTGGCAGAAACACTGCTGCAACAAAACGAGGGAAGGCTCGGACCGGCAATTGAGCAATTGAAAAACAATCTGGAACACCAATGACTTCATGAATAACAGGGAGAAGAAAATGAAGTATCGACTATTGGGAACCCTGACAGGGCTTGCAACCATATTCGCCGCAATTGGATCTGCATCCGCTCAGGACGCTACAATAACCATTGAAAGCTGGCGCAATGACGATCTTGCCATCTGGCAGGAGAAAATCATTCCGGCCTTTGAGGCCAAAAACCCCGGTATCAAGGTCAAGTTCACTCCATCAGCACCGGCAGAATATAACGCCGTCTTGAATTCCAAACTCGAAGCCGGATCTGCAGGTGACTTGATAACCTGCCGTCCTTTCGACGCATCACTGGCGCTATACGACAAGGGCTATCTTGCATCGCTGAAGGATCTCGAAGGTATTGGCAATTTCTCGGACGTGGCCAAATCAGCCTGGATTACCGATGATGGCGAAAACCCGTTCTGCGTACCGATGGCCTCGGTCATTCACGGCTTCATCTATAATGCAGATGCATTTGAAGAGGTCGGCATCGAAGTCCCGGCAACGGTCGATGAGTTTTTTGCCGCCCTCGACAAGATCAAGGAAGACGGCAGTTACATCCCCATGGCGATGGGAACCAATGACCAGTGGGAAGCGGCCACCATGGGTTACAACAATATCGGCCCGAATTACTGGAAAGGCGAAGAAGGTCGCCTTGCACTTATCGAAGGCTCGCAAAAGCTGACAGATGAAGGCTGGGTCGCACCCTATGGCCAGTTGGCCAAATGGAAAGACTATTTGGGCGATGGATTTGAAGCGCAGACCTATCCCGACAGCCAGAACCTTTTCACCCTTGGAAGGGCAGCCGTCTATCCGGCAGGTTCCTGGGAAATTACCGGCTTCAATACCAATGCAGACTTCAAGATGGGTGCCTTCATTCCACCTGTGCCGAAGTCTGGCGATGAATGCTACATCTCCGACCATACCGATATCGGCATCGGCATGAACGCCAAGACCGAAAACCCGGAAGCGGCAAAAACCTTCCTGAACTGGGTGGCCTCGCCGGAGTTTGCAGCGATTTATGCCAACGCCCTGCCCGGTTTCTTCCCGCTTTCCAGCGAACCTGTAGCGCTGGAAGATCCGCTGGCACAGGAATTCATCTCCTGGCGTGAGAAGTGTAACTCAACAATCCGGTCAACCTACCAGATTCTTTCGCGCGGCGATCCCAATCTGGAAAACGAGACCTGGAACGCTTCTGTCGCAGTGATCAAGGGAACCGAAACTCCCGAAGCGGCTGGCGAGCGCCTGCAGAAGGGCCTTGCATCCTGGTACAAGCCTCAACAATAGGCATTTTTCCAAACGGGGTGGCCCAACACGGCCACCCCAATCTCCAAAAATACGAAAATCCTGACCCCAGGGGGCCGATATGGCCAATGCTGAAATCCCCAAACCTGCCATACGCTGGCACATAGCGGTTTTCCTTGCACCTGCCGTGCTTGTCTATACGGCGATCATGATCATCCCCCTGTTCGGGACATTACAACTGGCCATGTACAAGGTAATCGACGGGCAAAGTGTTTTCGTCGGTATGGAAAACTTTCAAAAGCTGTTCGGCGATGAGCGCTGGTCCGAAAGCTTCTGGAATGCGTTGGCCAACAATAGCTGGTTCTTCGTCGTTCACATGCTTGTCCAGAACCCGATCGGTATTTTGCTGGCAGCACTGTTGAGCAGCCCCAAACTTCGCATGGCCGGCTTCTATCGCACCTCCATCTTCATCCCTACGATCCTGTCTTTTGTGATTGTCGGCTTTACCTGGAAACTTATCCTCAGCCCGCTATGGGGTATTGCGCCTGACCTGTTGGGTTCCATAGGCCTCAAGAGCCTCTACACGCCATGGCTCGGCAAGGAAGAATATGCACTGACCACTTTGGCGCTGGTTTCTGTCTGGCAATTTGTCGGCATCCCGATGATGCTGATCTATGCTGCCCTTCTATCCATTCCGGATGAAATCCTGGAAGCCGCTGAGTGTGATGGCGTGACCGGCATGGCGCAATTCTGGAAGGTCAAGCTGCCGCCAATCCTGCCTTCCATCGGCATCATTTCGATCCTCACCTTTGTCGGAAATTTCAACGCCTTCGACCTGATTTATACCACGCAAGGCGCTCTGGCAGGCCCGGACTTCTCGACTGACCTGTTGGGCACGTTCATGTTCCGGACATTCTTCGGCTTTCAACTGCAATTGGGTGATCCAAATATGGGATCAGCCATTGCGTCAGCAATGTTCGTCATCATCCTCATCGGTGTTTCGATCTATCTGTTCGGCATCCAGACCCGGCTGCGCCGGTATCAATTCTAGGGGGCCGGTGTGATGTTTCAAAACTCGCAAATGAAAAGCAGGGCAAGGTTATTCGCAGCGCATGCGATTTTGATCACCTATACGATCATCGCGCTGTTTCCAGTCATTGTCATTGTCATAAATTCATTCAAGACCCGCAAGGCGATCTTCCGATCACCGCTTTCTCCGCCAACGTCGGAAACCTTCAGCCTTGTTGGATATGAGACAGTCTGGAACCAGGGCGATTTCGTTCTTTATTTTCAGAACAGCCTGATTGTCACAATCATGTCGCTGGCTCTGGTTCTCCTGTTTGGCGCCATGGCCGCCTTTGCCCTTTCGGAATACCGCTTCCGTGGCAATTCGCTAATGGGCCTTTATCTCGCTCTTGGCATAATGATCCCGATCCGGCTCGGCACGGTTTCAATTCTCCAGATCATGGTGGCGAGCGGCCTGGTCAACACGCTGACCGCACTCATCCTGGTCTATACGGCACAGGGATTGCCCTTGGCCGTCTTCATTCTTTCTGAATTTATGCGAGGAATCTCCGATGACTTGAAGAATGCAGGTCGAATAGACGGACTTTCTGAATATCGCATATTCGGGCGGCTCGTCCTGCCTTTGATCCGCCCTGCCCTGGCAACCGTCGC
>JBPCWJ010000148.1:0-13260 GCA_051009635.1 Rhizobiaceae bacterium | reverse complement strand
GCCCTACCCTTCTTGTGCACCACCACCTCATCACGATAGCGGACGACCAATTGCTCCAGGGAGATGTGTTCCAGCGATTTCCTGTTGTCTGGGAGTTCGTTTCTGTCCGCCTGTATCTCAATGTTTCTGGCCCACTCCTTTGCGTCTTGTAGCCGATGAAACGTTTTCGAGATTTCGGGATAATCTTTGCGCCTGACTTGAACCTGATATTTGCCTCTATGTTTACGAATTGTAGCCAAAACCGACCCTCCACTGTGACCATAGTGTGACCGCAGCAGGTTCATTCAATTCTTGATCAGGAGGGTGACTAGGTTAAGCTATTGATTCTATTAGCTAAAAATGGTGGGCGTGACTGGGATTGAACCAGTGACCCCTACGATGTCAACGTAGTGCTCTCCCGCTGAGCTACACGCCCTTATTCAAGCTTGCCGGTCGGGATTGTCTGCAAGTCAAATGCTAATGAAAGCAAGGCGCGATAGACCATATATGACCAGCATCCGTCAAGCCTTACTGGATAGATGAACATCGTATTTTTATCGATTGTGAAATGGTTGGACCTATTCAGGCTGCCGCCAGCATTTTTTCCACTTCGTCAACCAGATCTCGCAGATGAAATGGTTTCGAAAGCACCTTGGCATCACGCGGCGCGTTCGAATCCGGATTTAGTGCAACCGCGGCAAATCCCGTTATGAACATTACCTTCAGATCAGGATCGATTTCCGTTGCGCGCCTTGCAAGCTCGATACCGTCCATCTCCGGCATTACAATATCTGTCAACAGAAGGGTGAAAGGTTCTTCACGTATGCGGTCATATGCGCTTGCGCCATTGTCGAAGGCAACGACGCGATAGCCCGCCTTGTCTAGTGCCTTCTCCAGAAAACGACGCATATCGTCGTCATCTTCAGCAAGCAGAATCTTTGTCATGTCCGCTCCGGTCTGGACGGATTATCCGTCTTAATTCCAATCCCATCCTTAATCCAACATTTTGGTAAACAGACGGTGAATTTGCAAGCATTCAGATGACTTGCCATATAATTGCGCCGCTCTATGCTACCACTATGGAGATCATGGATTGATTGATCAATTCGTAGTGTCTGACAATAGCTGAAATATGTTCACAATAAGGTTCCAGAACGAATATGCCGACCGGATTTGATTTTACCCTTAATCCAGCCTTTACAGTCATGGAAACTGCCGAACAGCGTGTCCCGTTTGTTTTCAATTCACCGCACAGCGGACGCAACTACACCTCCCAATTCCTGAGCTCCATCCGGCTCAACCGAAGCAGCGTCAGAAAATCCGAAGATTACCGGGTTGATGAATTGTTTTCCGGCGCAGTACGCCAGGGGTGCCCAATGCTGGTGGCAAACTTTCCACGTGCTTTTCTTGATGTGAACCGTGAACCCTATGAGCTCGATCCGCAAATGTTCGAGGGTAGGCTGCCGGATTACGTCAATACAAGATCAGCGCGCGTGGCAGGTGGCCTGGGAACAATAGCGCGCATCGTCTCTGAAAATGAGGACATTTATAATCGCAAACTGACCTGCGAAGAGGGACTTGAGCGCATTGAAACCATCTACAAGCCCTATCATGCGGCCCTGCACGAATTGTTGACCCGGACACATGACTCATTTGGTTATTGCGTCCTTGTGGACTGCCATTCAATGCCGTCTGTCAGTACCGGCAGTCTGCGCCGTGCCAGACCTGATATTGTACTTGGCGATCGCTATGCAACAAGCTGCGCCCAGAAGATCACCTGGGCCGCTGCTGAATTCCTGGCTGCATCGGGATATTGCGTAGAAATCAATAAACCCTATGCGGGCGGGTTCATAACCGAGCATTACGGCCGGCCAGATGATGGTTACCACGCAATACAGATCGAGATAAATCGCGGCCTGTACATGAATGAGGAACGGCTTGAAAGAAACCGGAGATTCAACCAGCTTCAGGATGACATGACGAGCTTCATTGGGCGTCTGGTCTCCATTCCCGATGCGGACCTTCACGCAGTCCGGCCATTGGCAGCCGAATAAAAAAAGGCCGCATCAAGTGAGGATGCGGCCGAAGTCGGGAGGAAACGCCCTAAAAGGGCATCAATATTTGATATTGCAATGCACAATATAGTGTGCAGTGCAATAAAATGCAAGAACAAAATTACCTGAATCCAAAATTGGGGATATTTCCCCTTCCTCGCGATTAGTTACTTCACCGGAATTCCATGGCACCTGAAGAAATTGAGAATACAATCAATATCATGTGTGATTTGGCGGCACAGGAAACCTTGCCACGCTTTCGCACACGGCTGGCTGTTGAAAACAAGGATAGTGCAGGATTCGATCCCGTTACCGAGGCAGATCAGGCGGCTGAAGCCGTTTTACGCAAATATGTCGGAGAAAACTATCCCTCGCACGGATTCGTGGGCGAAGAGGCTCCTCCCCATCAAGCCGATGCGGATTATTGCTGGATTGTTGATCCCGTTGACGGTACCCGCGCCTTTATTTCCGGACTGCCAAGTTGGGGAACGCTCATAGGACTGGCGCACAATGGAGAGCCGCTCGCAGGCATAATGCATCAGCCTTTTACGGGCGAACGATATATCACGACGGGCAATGGCACCTTTCTATCCCATCGGGGGAAGAAAACCGCCTTGGCAACGAGTTCGGTAACTCGACTCGAAGAGGCTATTTTACTTACCACTTCGCCATTTCTGTTCCCCAGAGACAGGATTGAAAAATTCAGATCCGTTGAAGGCAAGTGCAAGCTCGCCCGTTACGGTTTTGACTGTTATGGCTATGCAATGGTCGCTGCCGGACACGCCGATCTGGTCGTCGAAAGCGGATTGAACACATTCGATATCGCGGCCCTGATTCCCATTATTCAGCAGGCTGGCGGCAAGGTTACAAACTGGGTAGGTGGCCCGGCAATAGGAGGCGGCGATATAATTGCAGCCGCAAACCCGGAACTGCACGCACTGGCACTTGATCTGCTCGCTCCCTGAAGCAGATTAATTCCGATCAGGATTGCGAGCCGGGTATGAATGCAAACAGGGCCGCCAATAATTGCTGACGATAGACATCCCGCTCCTGGAGCAATTCATGCCTTGCACCATTGATTGTCACCGCCCTCCCCGATCGCATGGCCCGGCCAAGCAATTCGGTTGCTTCGATTGACACCACCTTGTCGAGAGCTCCTGAAACCAGAAGCGTCGGTATATGGAGTTCACGAATGAAATCAGGATCAGAGACCCGGTCCATGGCCTGGCAGGCAGCAAAAACCCACGCCGCCGTCGGACCTCCAATTACCAATTCAGGATGTTGGCGTGAGAATTCCCGCGTCCGCTCGAATCTCTTTGTATCCGATGTCAGATGGTTGCCCATGAATTTACGTTTCCCGGTCAGATTTGGACCGCCGCTCAAATACATTTCTCCCAATCCGGTAACCGAGAGAAGTCCGCTCAGATACTTTGTCATTTGCTGACCGGTAGGGACGGTCCCGAACCTGATCAATGGCGCACAAAGAACCATTCGCTGGATACGATTCCCCAGAATCGGAGAGGCAATCAGGGCAATCAGGGAACCGGTGGAGTGGCCAAGTATATAATAAGGGGGCCTGCAATCAGGCAATGCAACCTCATTGAGCACTGTATCCAGATCAATCACATATTGGTCGAAACTATCGATATAACCCCGCTTCTTGTCTCTGAGGATACGCCCTGAACCGCCCTGACCGCGAAAATCAAAGGTGCAGACGTCAAATCCGTTCTTGACCAGGTCTTCAACGGTTTCAAAATGTTTCTCGATATACTCCGAACGCCCCTGCAATAAAATGATTGTGCCTTTATAGGGTGCACGCCGCGCCTTCCAGCGGGCATAGCGGATCGCCAGGGCATCGGGCGTAAAAACCTCGCCGCACACAGCGCCCTTCGGTATCGGATTTCCCTTGCTGGAGGCCAGTTCCCTCAATTCAGTTCCCTTCTGACTTGGCTGGCCGCACAACCATTGCAACTGCCCTTGAACTCAAAACCCATAATCACCACATTCTGGGCAGGCGCCAAAATGGGCCTGTAAACGCCAATATTCGGCCAGTTAAGGCGAATATCGGATTAAACATATATGCAACTGTCGCTTCTAAGGAGGGCAAATTATGCACGCAATTGACTTTGCACCACTTTATCGTTCAACAGTCGGTTTTGATCGACTTTTTTCCATGCTGGACAACGTAGGTCAATCTGATTCCGTTCCCGGCTATCCTCCCTACAACATCGAACGCACTGGCGAAAACGCCTATCGCATCTCAATGGCTGTTGCCGGTTTCTCGCAGGACGATCTCTCGATAGAATCGCGCGAAAACACGCTGACGGTAACCGGTGAGAAAAAACAGGAAACTGATGGCAAGAAGTCCGGTGAAGTCCTGTTTCGCGGTATCGCATCACGCGGCTTTGAGCGCAGGTTCCAGCTAGCCGAGCATGTGGAAGTAAAATCAGCAGGTCTGGAAAATGGTCTGTTGCACATTGATCTCGTTCGGGAAATCCCCGAAGCCATGAAGCCTCGCAAGATTGAAATTGCCAAAGGCAAGGTCAAGCAGATCGAAGGTAAAAAAGCCGCCTAAGGGCGAAACCAGATCCAATTGGAAAGGGCGCTGATCAGCGCCCTTTTTTGTGCCATTGTCCGATTTTCATTAATATACTCATCTTGACATCTTGGTATATATGTACTAATATAACAATATGAAAAGGTCAATCGAAAGAGTCCAGACTGGCGTTCGCATTGAGAAGCGCCTTTTGAAAGTACTCAAGGCACTCGCGGAACACTTGGATCTTACGGTAGGTGACTTGCTGGAGGGAATTGCATTACACAGCTTCGAGAACAAGCCGCCATTTGCTCCGGGAACAATCCAAAAGATCAAGCAGTTAAAGAATGTCTACGAACTGGACCTCAAAGCAGAAGACAGTCACAAGCTCAAGGACAAAGATTGAATGAAAGAAGCAGTTCGACAATCAGACCTTACCGACGCATTTGAAGCCCACCGGATCGACAATTCCACATTCCGGCACAAACAACATCTACAGGTCGCATTTGAACTTCTGGGCAAATATGATTTTGTTGAGGCGACTTCCATCTACGCGCAGGGAATTAGAACAATTGCAACCAAGGCAGGCGCACCACAAAAATTCAATACTACAGTTACATTCGCCTTTATGAGCCTTATAGCGGAGCGGTTAAAAGAATTCACGGGAGATGACTTCGAGGCGTTTCTAGAAGGAAATTCAGACTTGATGTCAAAGGACATATTGGAGAACTGGTATGCTCCTGAACAGCTTTTCTCGGACACCGCAAGAGACATATTTCCGATGCCCAGAGCAATTGTTCTCTAGCAAATCCGATTCTAAATTTGTGTAGGCAGTTGGCAAATTGGAATTGG
Source organism: Rhizobiaceae bacterium (assembly GCA_051009635.1). GTDB lineage: Bacteria > Pseudomonadota > Alphaproteobacteria > Rhizobiales > Rhizobiaceae > BOKV01. Next base: position 7,839 of record JBPCWJ010000148.1, on the reverse strand, counting down.
CAATTTACACGGGCACTTGTTCACCTGCCTTGAGTCTGTAACCGACAATACCACATGCCAGTATTCCGAGATTCCCCGCAAAATCGAGTAACATCCACGAATTGAACATCTCTGCCACAAAATAAAAGTAATAATTGAACACAAAAAAAGGCAAGGAAGCCACAAGGCCAAATATAAGGAATGTTTGCGCCTTGAATTCGGAAGTCGCAATGACAATTCCGCATAATACAGCCTGCGCACCGAAACAGCCCATCAACAACTTACTGGTCGCGTTCAATACTTGATATTCAGGCTTGAGGACGAGGGCCTCAACGGAAAACGGCGCAATCAAACACCAGCCGCCAAGCCCGATAAATATCAGTGCCAGAAAATATTGTACCTGTCTTGCGGTCATGGCCTGCCCGTCCTGTTGGAACTACGGCGCAGGCCGATTACCGCCGGCCGGCTCACGCCGAATGGGAATGTCGCGGAAACAGTCCGGACAATATCCTGTCGACCGATATTGTACCAGCGCCCTTGATGACCAAAACCAGCAATACGAATATCCACAAGGTTCTTTGATCAACAATTGCCGAGCTTGGATCACGATCGAACAATGCGCCGATTGTCGCCGCATCAACTCCCAGGAAATTGATATCGACATAAGACTGGACAAGAATGAAAATGATCATTCCGAAAGCCGCCACGCGGGTAAACATGCCAATTACAATCAGGATTGGTAACAGGAATTCCGCATAGGTTCCCATATAGACAACCAGTTTTAGATAAAGCGGTACATTGGCGATCTCCAGATCATAGTTCACCATGACCTGCTCGGTCAGTATCTGTATGTAAGCGCTGAAGCTTGGTTGAAAAAATCCGATAAATCCCGATCCCACCTTGAGGCTGGCAGAATGCAGGTAATAAATCATGAGGACACCGGCGAAGACGAACCTTGCTGCAAGTCCCAGGAACCATCCCCTGGTCAATCGTTCCAGGGTTCCAAAAAATCCGTCGTGAAGGGTCCGTATCAGGTCAATAATCATGTTGAAATCTATCCTTCAATATCTTTCTACCGGTTGCCGGCATTCAGTTTGGAAGTGAAAACACCTGCGTTCAGCGCTAACGCCAGCGCAGCAGGTAAATCGAAATCTTCAATGGTGGCCATAACCTGACCAGCAGCCTCCCCCAGCGTTGAACCGTCCGAGAGCGCTTCAAACAGGAGATAGGTGCCGCGATCCAGTGGCCGCAGCTGAACATCCAGATGCGGACGGGTAATTGCAATGGATTGTCCAACTTCCAGATCAACGCCTTGATCCGACCGGCCATCTCGCCAGGCGAACAAATCTGCCACTGGCCATTTTGAAGAAAGCAGGCGTAATGCCGGATGCGATACAAATACGAGCCCCTGCACCTCTTCAGGCCGGAGATTTTCAAGTTCTTCACCTGCCAGTACCGGTGCATCAGGCGCATGATATGCATCAAGCCATGCACGTTCTGCTCTCGCTACATCACCAAGGAATGGGGATTTCGCCAGCGGCGGAAAATGTTCGATAAACTCGGCAAAATTGCCCCCATATTGCTGCATCATGGCGCTGGAGGGAGGGTTGGCGGCAACATAGTTCCGGCAGGTCTTGCGGAAATTTTCTTCCCCGATGATTACCTGAAGGGATGGATAGGCGGCAGCGAGACTGTCCATCAGGCTGACAACCACATTGTTCCTGTAAACAGAATAGCGCTTTTCAGCTGCTTGTCCCCGGGAATCGGTTATTCCGTCCGGTATGTCAATTTCCGGATCAAGCAGTGCGGAAGCAAACATTCCATTAGAGACAGTGTTCTTCGTTTCCGGCATGGCAATCACGATATTCGATGTTCTGCCGGAACTTCCGATTTCCGGGTTGGAACATCGAAATTTCGGCCTAACATTTCATCTGCTCGCCGGGCCTCATCAAACAATACCGGCCATTCAGGAACATCATTGTCCCATTCCACCAGGCTGGGGCGCGGACCCGTGCGAGACAAAACAAGCCGGTACAATTCCCAGACATCGGCGCAGACTTCCCGATCATGCGCATCGATCAAAAGTGGTCTGTCATTATCATCGGTATCGGTTGCATGCCCGGCAAGATGTATTTCCTGAACCAGTTCAAGCGGAAATGCCTTGATATATTCCTGAGGGCTGTATCCGTGGTTTGTTGCCGAGACGAAGACATTGTTCACATCGAACAGGAGCCCACATTCCGATCTCGCGGCAATCTCCGCCATGAACTCAACTTCGGTCCAGCTTGATTCTGAAAAGACAACATAGGTGGAAGGGTTTTCAATCAGGATCTGACGGCCAATGGCATCCTGAACCTGGCAAACATGCGCGACCACATTCTCAAGCGTTGTATCCGTATAGGGAACCGGCAAAAGATCATTGTAAAAAACATCGTCATGGGTAGACCATGCCAGATGCTCCGAGACCAGTCCCGGCTTGTAGATTTCTACAAGACGCTTGAAGCGCTCCAAATGCTCCCGGTCTATTGCCCGGTCACCGCCGATTGACATGCCGACACCGTGCAGACTGACGGGATAGCGATCGCGGATGGCGTGGAGCTGGGCATGTGGCAACCCGCCAGCGCCCATGTAATTTTCTGCATGAACCTCGAAAAAGCCGACATCGGCTTCGCTTTCAAGAATCTCGGAAACATGCTGGGCCTTGAGTCCAATTCCCGCACGAGCGGGAATTGGCTCCAGGGCAAAAGCGGTATCCGGCAAGTTCGCATCAGTGATTGTTTGCATCTGACCGGCCCGCTTGTTGGTGTCAAAAAATTCCAGAAATCAGGAAGGAATGTCGCGCGTGAGTGGTGTATCAGAACCCATCTTCTTCTCACCATTTACGTCAACCACGAAGTCTGCGCACTTGTCGACATCGATATAGGTCCAGGCATTGCCCTGATAATCGACCTTTGATGTACCGGCACAAGTCGTACCTGGGCCCGCCGCACAGTCATTTTGGCCGGCAAGTGATACGCCATAGCACTTCTTTTTGGCTGCATGGGCGGGTGTTGTGTTCGCAGTCATGCTCACAGCAGCGGTCAATGCACCGGCAATGATGGCGGCATTTGCAAAGGTTGACTTCTTCATACGTGTTACTCCTTGGTTTAAAAAGTTCATGGTCGGCAGATATTTGGACCTTGTCATGACCAGGGCTCCATCGACAGGCGAAATCTGGTTACGACCTTGTTCAATTGGAAATCAAGAAACTGTCAGGCGAAATGACAGATTCGTGATTTTTGGATCAAACAATCAATTTTCCAAATTCATCAATATCAGCTTCCCGGGTCGCAAAGCTACAGACAAAACGCGCCAACACCTCGTCGGCTGCCACCGAATCAGCAATACTGGCGGGTGGTGCCTCTGTAAAAAACATTGCGCCTTTTGCCAGCAATTCTTCTGAAGTCTGCCGCTTCATGACAACAAAAACTTCATTGGCATCCGGGCGCCAGGCCAGACGAACCTTCTCTGAATGCTCCACGGCGTCTGTCAACCGCGCGGCCATTTCATTGGCGTGGCGTGCGAGATTCAACCATAGCCCATCTCCCAGATATGCCTCAAACTGCGCTGAAAAGAAGCTGCTTTTGGAATAGAGCTGTCCCGCACGCTTGTGAATGAATTCAAAACTGCGTGCCAGTTCCGGTTCGAAGAAAACAATTGCCTCTGCACACCAGCATCCGTTCTTGGTGCCGCCAAAGGAAAGGATATCCACGCCCGACTTCCAGGTCATTTCCGCTGGTGTGACGCCCAGCTTTACAATCGCATTTGCAAATCTGGCGCCATCCATATGCAGCAGTACATTGGCAGATTTCGCAATTCCGGAAATCTTCTCGATTTCGGAAATCGAATAGGTCGTGCCAGCTTCCGTCAATTGCGTAACAGAGATCGCGGAAGGCTGGCCATGATGGATAAAATCCGGCGGATATTTGGCTATTGCGATCTCAAGCGCGTCAGGATCCATCCTGCCATCAACCCCTGCAACACCATGAAGTCGCCCACCGCCTGAAAAGAATTCCGGTCCGTTGCATTCGTCAACAACGATATGCGCATTCGTATGACAAAAAACCACACCGCCGGGCCTCGCAACTGCAGACAATGCAAGAGAGTTGGCAATCGTGCCCGTACCAACCAGAAACACCGAGACATCATGCTCGAAAATTTCGCCGAATTTCCGTTCCACCTCACTATCAAGATCGCTATTTGCATAGGAAGGTGAAAAGCCGCTTGTCTTTTCCACAACATGGCGTGCTATTTCCGGGTGAACTCCGGCCCAGTTGTCGCTGGCAAAAATCATTATTCCTCCAAGATCAATTGCTGATACCGCAACTCATTCGGCGATAACAGCATTCTGGAATTCCAATCCTCATTGTCTATCCCGGTTTCCGCCCGAAAGAGCAAAATTATAGATTTGTTGGATCAGGTCAAAGACATTTAAAGTGTCAGTACAGCAGCTGATCATTTGGCCGTTAAACAAGTTTCGCTTGCCCTTCACGCAGCTTTCTGGCATTTTCACCGAAATTGGGACAATAGTCCTGTCCTATTTTGGGTTCGAATAGATAAATTTACGCATTTGTGGTCCTGCAACCATTCCGAAAAATGCAATTTCCTTCGGATTTTGCTTTCAACCGGGACCTGCAGGGCGAAGCTGAAATTCCGGATAATCAAATCCGGAAATCAATTCCGGTACGAAATCTGATTTCAGATTACCAGAAGCCGGATCAATGCCACAAATTGCAGAATTGCTTGCTCTGATGTGCTACAGCAGGCCGGTTGCGAGGTGTGCGGCTGCGCATTAGTGGGTAACGGAGGATGAACAATGGCGAGACAAGGATCTGACGGCAGCGGATTTCAGGCACCGACAGCGAGCCTCAAACCCGGTTATTCTGCGCGGAGATCGGTCACGGGCTCATCACCCAATCCGGTAAAAGGGGCAGGCGCGCTTCCAGCCAAACAGGGACTTTACGACCCGGTAAACGAGCATGATGCCTGCGGTGTCGGCTTTATCGCTCATATGAAGGGCAAGAAATCCCATGCCATCATAAAAGATGGCCTCGCGATGCTGAAAAACCTGACACACCGGGGAGCAGTTGGCGCTGATCCGCTAATGGGCGATGGCGCAGGAATACTGACCCAGATTCCTGACGGGTTTTTCCGCGAGGAAATGGCTGCCGCCGGCATCGAATTGCCGGAACCGGGCCATTATGGGGTCGCCCATATCTTCATGCCGCAGGATGATGAAGCCCGAACCCATATCGAGGATATCATCAAGGAAGTCATCGAGGCGGAGGGTCAGACACTGCTCGGGTTCCGCGATGTACCGGTGGACAATTCCTCTTTGTCAAAGAAGCCGGAGATCGCCGCTTCGGAGCCAAGGCACCGCCAGGTGTTTATTGGAAGAAACAGTGAGATTGCAGACGACAATGATTTCGAGCGCCGCCTTTACATTCTGCGCAAGGTTATCTCTGCCAGAATCCACGAGGAAACCGACGGTCGTGATAACGGGTTTTATCTGGTCTCCCTTTCGGCCCGGACAATAGTCTATAAGGGCATGTTCCTCGCCTATCAGGTCGAGGCCTATTACAAGGACCTGCTTGATCCGCGATTTGAAAGCGCTTTGGCACTTGTCCACCAGCGTTTCTCGACCAATACGTTTCCCTCCTGGAAGCTCGCCCACCCATATCGGATGGTTGCCCATAATGGTGAAATCAACACCCTGCGTGGCAATGTAAACTGGATGGCCGCCCGTCAGGCTTCCGTTGAATCGGAACTTTTTGGCGACGACATCAACAAGCTTTGGCCTATTTCCTATGAAGGCCAGTCCGATACCGCCTGTTTTGACAATGCGCTCGAATTTCTTTGGCAGGGTGGTTACTCGCTTGCCCATGCGATGATGATGCTCATTCCCGAAGCATGGAGTGGCAACAGGCTGATGGATGACGACCGCAAGGCGTTTTATGAATATCACGCCGCGCTGATGGAACCCTGGGATGGTCCTGCAGCGGTCGCCTTTACCGATGGCAGGCAGATCGGCGCAACGCTGGACCGCAACGGCCTGCGCCCGGCACGCTATGTCGTCACCAAGGATGATTATGTCATCATGGCTTCAGAAGCCGGCGTGTTGACCATTGACGAAGAGCGGGTCAAGACAAAATGGCGTCTGCAGCCAGGCCGTATGTTGCTCATCGATCTGGAAGAAGGCCGCATAATTTCGGATGAGGAAATCAAGCAAGTGATTTCCTCACGCCATCCCTACAAGAATTGGTTGGCCAACACCCAATTGATTCTTGAAGATTTAAGTCCTGTGGAGCCGCGCGCCTTGCGCAAGGATGTGAAGCTGCTCGATCGCCAGCAGGCTTTTGGCTATACGCAGGAAGATACAAAAATCCTCATGGCTCCGATGGCAATCGTCGGCCAGGAGGCACTGGGATCAATGGGGACGGATACGCCAATCTCGGCAATGTCGTCGCGTTCCAAGCTCTTATACACCTATTTCAAGCAGAATTTTGCGCAGGTCACCAACCCGCCAATTGACCCGATCCGTGAAGAACTGGTCATGAGCCTGGTATCCTTTATCGGACCGCGGCCCAATATTTTTGATCTGGTCGGCAATTCACGCCACAAGCGGATGGAAGTCCGCCAACCCATCCTGACCAATGGTGATCTGGAGAAAATCCGCTCCATCGGTCATACCGAAGACAATTTCGATACCAAGACCATAGACATAACCTATTCGGCCGTAGATGGCAGCGAGGGCATGCACCGCGCAATCTCGAAGCTTTGCGAACGGGCGGAGAAGGCGGTTTCCAGTGGTTACAATATTATTGTGCTCTCGGATCGCCAGGTTGGCCCTGACAGGATCGCCATTCCGGCCCTGCTTGCAACGGCTGCTGTCCACCATGACCTGATTCGCAAGGGATTGCGCACTTCAGTTGGGTTGGTCGTCGAATCCGGCGAACCGCGCGAGGTCCATCACTTTACCTGTCTCGCCGGATATGGCGCTGAAGCGATCAACCCCTATCTGGCCTTCGACACCTTGCTCGATATGCATTCACGTAACGAGTTCCCCCCGGAAGTTGACGAGGACGAAGTAGTCGAGCGCTACATCAAATCGATCGGCAAGGGTATATTGAAGGTCATGTCCAAAATGGGCATCTCGACCTACCAGTCCTATTGTGGTGCCCAGATTTTTGATGCTGTCGGACTTTCTACTGAATTCGTCGAGAAATATTTCACAGGCACGGCAACCACGATTGAAGGCGTAGGCCTGGAAGAAATCTCGATCGAGACCTTCAGGCGCCATCATGCTGCATTTGGCGATGACCCCGTATTGCGCGATTCATTGGATGTTGGTGGTGACTACATGTTCCGACTTCGCGGCGAGGAACATGTTTGGACGCCGGAAACAGTTTCGAAACTACAGCACTCAGTGCGTGGCGAATCTTTTGAAACCTACGAGGAATTCGCCAGTCAGGTTAATGAAGCGACAGCGAGCGCCAAGACCATTCGCGGCCTCTTCAAGATCAAGACGGCTGAAGAGGCCGGGCGTAAACCCGTCCCTATTGAAGACGTGGAACCTGCGAACGAAATCGTCAAGCGTTTCTCGACCGGTGCCATGTCCTTCGGTTCGATCAGCCGCGAGGCTCATACCACGCTGGCACGCGCAATGAACGCCATTGGCGGCAAGTCAAACACATGCGAAGGCGGCGAGGAACCGGATCGTTATGAGCCCATGCCTGACGGATCATCCAATCCGGAACGCTCCGCCATCAAGCAGGTCGCATCCGGAAGGTTTGGCGTAACTGCGGAATATCTTGTCAATTC
>JBPCWJ010000147.1:0-2814 GCA_051009635.1 Rhizobiaceae bacterium | reverse complement strand
TCGCCCGCCGCCGGGAGCTCGAAGTCTACATGGTTTCCAATGGCGGTATCCGGCCCAGCCGCTACCCGGAAGCAAAGTCGATCATCGTTTCAAGCGGTTCTGATGAGGCTGATATGTGGATTGCGGAAAATATTGGTGCCCACGATATCTGTATTACCGGTGATATTCCGCTTGCCGCCAAATGTATCGACGCTGGAGCGCAGGTCATCCGGCATAATGGTGATGTGTTCACTACCGCCAATATCGGGAACCAGTTGGCTATGAGAGATTTGATGGCCGATATTCGTGCGGCAAACCCTCTTGATGCGGCGGGCGGTGGTAAATCCTTCTCGAAATCTGACCGGTCACGCTTCTTGAATGAATTGGAACGACTGATACGAAAACTGTGCAGGGATTAGATTTTAGAAGTTTGGATGCGCCATAACCGGCTGTTTTCAAGCAGATTTTCTTGCCCAAATTGATTTGGTTTCAATTTTGCCGGCTTTCCGTTCCGTTCTGGCTTGCGCATTGCAGCATTATCCTTTATATCGCCGCTCATTCCACACGCGGGATAGCGCGACTGGCCACAGCCCCAAGGTTTAACAGCCCCGGCACTGCCAGATTAGCGATCCGGTGACTTGCATATGCAGTTCATGCCCCGCGGAGGTTCAACCGGTAAAGGAGAAACCCTACCATGGCATTGCCAGACTTTTCCATGCGCCAGCTGCTTGAAGCTGGATGTCACTTCGGCCACCAAACGCATCGGTGGAATCCGAAAATGGCCAGATATATCTTTGGCTCACGTAACTCCATTCACATTCTTGATCTAGCCCAAACGGTTCCGCTGCTGCATCAGGCTTTGAAAGTGGTATCCGATACCGTTGCCGGTGGCGGACGCGTTCTCTTTGTTGGCACAAAGCGCCAGGCATCCGAGATTATTGCTGACAACGCCAAGCGCTCGGCGCAATATTATGTGAATGCCCGCTGGTTGGGCGGAATGCTTACCAACTGGCAGACAATCTCCAATTCAATCAAGCGCTTGCGTCAGGTCACCGAAATGCTGGAAGGCGGACAAGCCGAGGCATTGACCAAGAAAGAACGCCTTATGCTGGATCGCGAACGCAACAAGCTTGAGCGCGCGCTTGGCGGTATCAAGGACATGGGTGGCACGCCTGATCTGTTGTTTATTGTCGATACCAATAAGGAATCGATTGCTGTTCAGGAAGCGCGGAAGCTGAAGATTCCTGTCGTTGCCATACTGGATTCAAACTGTGATCCGGACTCGGTGGATTATCCAATCCCTGGCAATGACGATGCGGCGCGAGCAATATCGCTTTATTGCGAATTAATGGCCAAAGCTGCGATTGACGGAATTGCTCGTCAGCAGGGTTCAATGGGTGTTGATCTCGGTGCATCCGAGGAAGCACCGATCGAGCCTGCTCTTGAAGCAGAAGCCGCTGTTGAAGCAGTACCGGAAGCTGCAGAGGCAGTTGCCGAAACAGCACCAGAGCTCGATGCAGCCTCAGCTGTGGCGGCTGAACCTGAAGCAAAACCGGAAGAGGCAAAGGCTGAACCTGAAACAGCGCCTGAAGAGGCCAAGGCTGAACCTGAAGCGGCGCCTGAAGAGGCAAAGTCTCAACCTGAAGAGGCAAAGGCTGAACCTGAAGCGGAAGCTGCACCAGCTGAAGAAACTCCTGCCAAAGAAGCTCCTGCTGCCAAGGAAACAAAAAAGAAGGCTGACAAGAAAGAAGAGAAAGAGGCCGATGACGCTCCTCTTTTTGCGGCGCCCGAGGGTGACGCAGATGATCTCAAGAAAATCACAGGTGTAGGTCCTGTTCTTGAGGAAAAGCTGCACAAGCTCGGAATTACCCAGTTTAGCCAGATTGCAAACTTCACAGCTGAAGATATTGCAAAAGTCGATGAAAGGCTGAATTTCAAAGGCCGGATCGAGCGTGATGGCTGGATAGAGCAAGCGGCAAATCTGGCCAAGGAAGCGGCCTGAATCAGATAGTGACTGGCCTAAATGGTCCATATCCGTATAGGCCGGTCACCTTCGAACATTATTGCAGTCAATTTGTAATTGTCCGCTGATACTAAATAGCTGACAGGACATTGCAATTCAGGCGTTTGGTTTCTGGCAAGTACTGCAAGCAAACATGACAATTTGTGCATGGCGGGATTGTTCCCCAGCCGGCGCAATCCGTAGAGAAAAGAGGCAAATGATGACCGTTACAGCCGCGATGGTAAAGGAACTGCGCGACAAGACTGGCGCAGGCATGATGGACTGCAAAAATGCATTGAATGAAAACGATGGTGACATTGAAGCGGCCGTAGACTGGCTTCGCGCCAAGGGAATTTCCAAGGCAGAGAAGAAATCCGGCCGGGTTGCTACCGAAGGTCTGGTAGGTATTGCATCGGATAATGGCCGTGCGGCAGTCGTCGAGGTTAATTCTGAAACAGATTTTGTTGCGCGTAACGAGCAGTTCCAGGACATTGTAGGCCGGATTGCAAAAACTTCGCTTGGTACTGATGGTTCTGTTGAAACTGTGGGCAGTACCACGGTTGAAGGGGGCTCCAAGTCGGTAGCAGATACGTTGACAGATGCCGTTGCGACAATCGGTGAGAACATTGGCCTTCGCAGGGCCGCTGTCATGTCTGTCGATAATGGTGTTGTAGCCACCTATATGCACAATTCTGTCAGTGATGGTTTGGGAAAAATAGGCGTGCTCGTGGCGCTTGAATCAGACGGCGACAAGGCAGCGCTCAATGCGATCGGCCGGCAGATTGCCATGCATGTTGCAGCGACCAACCCGCTTGCAGCAACCCGGGAAGACG
>JBPCWJ010000146.1:0-3683 GCA_051009635.1 Rhizobiaceae bacterium | reverse complement strand
AATGGAGGTTCAATTACAGACCTGTTGCAAACCTCAACAAAGTATTGGAACAATGGTGGTTCAAGTGAAAATCAAACCCTTATCTAGGTCAGCCCCTTTATTTTTATTTAGATTCGGGAAGAAACCGATGACTGCTCTATTTTGTTACTATCATCCGCGTTACAATGGGTAATGGCTTGTAAATGCAGTGAATTCTTTCGCAAACCAAGCCAAATAGTGGATACATAATGAGCTGGATGAAACAGGGAATAATTATCTTGATTATCGCGCTTGTAACGAGCGCGATCTGGATTCGTTACTTCCCTGGCGCGGGAGAAATTGCAGCCAATGCGGGAATCCCCGAACGGCTGGTAGGTCTGGTCTCACGATCCACTGATGAATTTCAAGGACAAGCCGGAAAATCCGGGAAGGGACGTCCAGGAGCCAAACGTGGAGGACGAGGCTCCGCTGCACTGGTCGTCGTTGCAGCTGTTGGAGAAGCTTCAATAAACGATCGCGTCACCGCCATTGGGGACGGTGAAGCGAGAAGATCCGTTATTGTCGTGCCATTTTCTGATGGCGTTTTACAAGAAGTACATATGGTGCCGGGGCAACAAGTGAACGCAGGTGACGTGCTGGCTGTTCTTGATTCAGAAGCAGAAAAAATCGCCCGCGATCAAGCCGCTCTGACCGTGGATACAGCACTTGAGAAAGTCAGCCGCTACGAAACTCTAGTCGAATCCCTGGCGGGCACACAAGTTCAGCTAACCGACGCCCGCAACGAACTGACAAAAGCACAGCTGGTACTTCGGGAGGCTCAGCTTGAATATGATCGCCGTTCCATAAAGGCTCCGATTGACGGTACGATCGGCTTTGTCCCGGTGGAACGCGGTGATTACATTACCCAGACAAGCGAGGTCGCAACGATTGATGATCGAAGTGAAATCCTCCTCGATTTCTGGGTGCCGGAACGGTTTGCCTCGGTAATTCAGGTTGGTCAACCAGTCAAAGCCGTACCTGCCTCCTTGCCCGGCCGCCAATTTACCGGCGAAATAAGCGCTATCGCCAGCCGCGTTGATCGCCAGAGCAGAACCTTGCTGGTTCGTGCAATCCTGGACAATCGCGAAGATTTGCTGCGGCCCGGCATGTCTTTCAGGGTGGGGATGCAATTTGCCGGAGAAACCTATGCCGCTGTTGACCCATTGGCGATTCAATGGAGTTCTGACGGTGCATTCATCTGGAAAACGGCAGATGACAAATCAATAAAGGTACCGGTGCGAATCATCCAGCGAAACAGCGATTTCGTCCTGGTTTCAGGCGATATATCCCGCGGCGAGGATGTGGTGGTGGAAGGCATCCAGAACCTGCGGCCCGGTTCGGAACTCAATATCGCACGTAGAATTGACATTCCGGTTTCGTCGGGAAGCTAGGGTCAGGACATGGACGACGATTCCAAAGCCGTTTCCCTAGAAGACGCAACCAAGACGGGTGGCATCAATGCCTTGTTCATTCGTCGACCGGTGCTTGCGATTGTCATCAACATGCTGATCTTTGTTGGGGGCCTTGCAGCATTGCTTGGTGTGGAAATTCGCGAACTGCCGGAAGTCGATAGCCCGATTGTCTCTGTCTACACTGATTTCTCCGGAGCGGCACCCGAAACCATAGATCGGGAAATCACTGCCCGCATTGAAGGCGCCGCTGGCCGTGTTGCGGGCGTTCGATCTATCTCTTCTTCCTCATCCTTCGGCAGAAGTCGCGTAACCATCGAATTTACCGAATCCACAAATAACGATGTTGCCGCCAATGATTTGAAGGATGCCATCAACCGCATTTCACGCGATCTCCCCGATGAGGCAGATGATCCGAGGGTCGTAAAGGCCGACGATAATGCACAGGCAGTTATGCGTCTCGCCGTTACATCTAACGAATTGTCGGTTCAGGATTTGACGATTGTGGTGGTGGAAGATGTCGTGGACAGGCTCGCCGCAGTCCCGGGTGTGGCAGATGTCCATGTTTATGGCGATCGTGACAAGATTTTTCGTATCGATCTGGATCAGGAGAAAATGGCCAGCCGGGGTTTGAACGTGGTGGACCTGGCGAATATTCTCGATAGCGCAGCTTTCGATGCCGCCGCCGGTTCATTGACCAGCAATTCTCAGGACATTGTTGTGCGTGCCTTGGCCTCAGTTGATACGGTCGAGGAATTTGAATCACTAATTATCAAGGATCGGATTAGAATTTCCGACATCGCATATGTTTCGCTGGGTCCCGATCCCGGCGACAGCACATTGCGGGCCAATGGCAAGGCAGGCGTCGGAATGGGTATTGTCCAGCAGGCGGGCGCAAATACGCTGGAAATATCGGCTGGTATCCGTGAAGTTGTTGAAGAAATCAGACAGGTCCTGCCGCAATCCGTCGATATTCGAGTCACAAGCGATGACGCCATCTATATCAGCCAATCCATCAGGGAGGTCGTGAAATCCCTATTAATTGCGACCATGATAGTCATCGGTGTAATATTTCTGTTCCTGAGAAATGTCAGGGCAACCATGATACCGGCAATCACGCTGCCTGTGGCCCTGATCGGTTCCATTGCGGGAATCTGGATTGCAGGTCTTTCCATCAACATCCTGACTTTATTGGCATTGGTCATTGCAACAGGTCTGGTAGTGGACGACGCAATTGTCGTTCTGGAAAACATTGTAACCAAGCGAAATCAGGGCATGGGACCGAGAGCAGCTGCGGTGCTGGGAACCCGCGAGGTTTTCTTTGCGGTCATTACCACAACCGCCACACTCGCAGCGGTATTTATCCCGATCTCCTTCTTGCCGGGAAAAACCGGCGGTCTGTTCCGGGAATTTGGTTTTGTCCTGACCATCGCTGTGCTGCTTTCTTCTGTCGTGGCCCTATCGCTATGCCCAATGTTGGCATCCCGCATATTGGGTGAGAACAATAATATCGGCGAGAAGACAAAAAAATGTTTAGTGGCAGCATTCGGTGACAAGGCCGTCTGGATCTATTCAAGAATGCTGCACTTCTGCCTGAATGCACCGGCGGTCATAATAGCGTTGGGAGTTTCGGTCGCAATTATTGCATTTATTGTTTTCAGCGGATTGCGGCAGGACCTGACACCTCGCGAGGACCGTTCCGTCATTCTGCTGTCAGTTTCTGCACCGCAAGGGGTCAGCCTGGACTACACAGCCTCGCGAATGCGCATCATCGAGGAACTTGTCGAACCTCTTCGTATCTCGGGTGAAGTAAGCAATGTGTTTTCAATCGCCGGACGAGGTGGGCGGTCCAATGGCGGCTTCATGGTTCTGACACTTGCTCCCTGGGGAGAACGGGAACGCAGCCAGCAGCAGATTGTCGATGAGGTAAATTCCCTGGTCGCTACCGTGCCGGGATTGCGGATATTTGCCATTCAACCAAACAGTTTGGGAATTCGAGGCGCAGGTTCCGGCCTGAAATTCGCCATCGCCGGAGACGACTATCAACAGCTCGCGGACTCAGCCGAAAATATTGTAGAAGCACTTGAAGATGATGGCCGGTTTGGTCGTATCCGCCTTTCATACGAGACGACACAGCCGCAACTATCAATCTCGATTGACCGGGAACGCGCCTCAACACTGGGTATTAATATATAGGGCCTGGCCCCCGTGATTCAGGCCATGCTCGATGGACGCTCAATCGGCACTGTATTCGTC
>JBPCWJ010000145.1:0-3603 GCA_051009635.1 Rhizobiaceae bacterium | reverse complement strand
GAAAATGCAGCTCAATGAAGCTTCGATACCCAGAGCCTTATTGCTAACGGGGACAGCGCAACCAATCAGTCCCTTGTCCACTTCTCCTCGTGTTGTGGACATTCCGCTGGGGCGGATCTTTTTCAGCTCGGCAATAAAATTGCCTAGCTCTGTCTCGTTTTTCAGCTCCGAGGTTTGCAGGAGCCTGTCCAAACGCCGCCCTCTCAACTGGGCCAGAATGGCTCGTGATGTGGCGCCGAGGGTAATCGGCATCGGCCGGCCTCGTTCAAAGCTCGTCGCATGATTGAATTTTTCGGTTCGGGCATCGGCCACACACATCACGGTGTTGCCGTATAGTCTGGCGAGGACGATGGAACAAGAAACCGGAGATGCCGCTGCACACCCATCAAGGTAGTCCAGTCCGGAACGGATCAATGGGTCAGTCTTGCTGATCGTCCTGTCGAATTCGACGATCGCGGATCCAAGCCGAAAATGGGAACCAACCGTGCTTTCCAGAAACCCGGCAGCGACAAGTTCTCGAACATTTCTGTAAATTGTGCTGGTCGGCTTGTTCAGGGATTCCGCAATTTCTGCAACGGTCCACCAACCCTTATCTTCAGAGAAGAGACTGAGTATTTTATAGTATCTTTCAAATCCGGCCATATGTTCTGATCAATTCACTTTAGTATGATTTTCATAGCGCAATATCATTGCCAGTTCATTTTTCCTGCATTCAAGCGCCTGGAGGTCATTGCCTGAACTTGCCAAAATATACCGGTCCGGGCGAACAATCACTTCATCAGCCTGTAAATCCCCAAGAACGGACACAAGTGCCGGCTCCTGTTTTCCGGTCAAAACAGTCAGCCCATCAACACTTTCATTCGACCCGTTCTTTCTGGCGACAAACGCATTTGTTCCAATAAAATCGTCCAGCATTTCACCACTGGAAAGTCTGAATTGAGGAAATAATTTTCCCCTTAAGGGATCCGTTTCAATTCCCAATCCTGGTCCCAGACTTGATTGGATGCTCTCCATCTTCTTGTCTTTTGCCAATTGCTCACCGGTTCCCATTCGATTGATCAGTTCACCCAATCCGACTGCGGTTTCGATAAATTGCGTAACATTTGGCTTTCTTTCGCTTTCATAGGAGTCCAGCAATTCATCCGGCACATGATAGCGAAGTACCCTGGATATCTTCCACGAAAGATTAACAGCATCGCGTATGCCTGCGCACATTCCCTGTCCCATAAAGGGAGGTGTGAGATGCGCGGCATCACCTGCCACAAACATCCTGCCCTTCCTCCATCGGTCAGCTACGCAGGATTTGAATGTGTAGACGGCTATTCTTTCCAGTTCGGCATCGTCCGGGGTTATCCAGCGCTTCAGTAAAGACCACACCATTTCCGGTTTGGTCATTTCCTCATCAGTTTCATGATCATGCAAAGCAAATTCCCAACGCCTGCGCATGCCGGGATTTCTGCAATAGGTGGCGGGCCTGACGTCATCACAATATTGAACCGTGTAGTCGCCAAGCTCCGGCATCGGATGTTTGAGGAGCAAATCGGTCACCAACCAACGTTGCTGAAAGCCCAGCATCTTCATCTTGGCGCCCATGGCATCCCGAACGATCGAGCGCGCTCCGTCTGCTCCAATGACGTAGTCTGCGCTAACAACCTCAGACCGGCCTGCCTGTTCGGAAGTGAAATGAACCGGAACACTGTCTTCCCTCTCAACCAACTGATCGACGGTGCAGCCCAACCGCATGACGACATTTGGGTATCTCGCCAATGCTGCACGCATTATCCTTTCCAGGTCAGGTTGATGAAAGCGATAGCTGGCATGCCAGCCATTGCTGGTAATTTGCTGCTCGCGCGGCCAGTCGAGCAGCAGGTTGCTGTCATAATCTAGAAACCGCATGCCCTTGTTCACAATGACATAATCAGTCAGTTGGCCGGATATTCCGATTGTCTGGAAAGCGCGTTTGATCTCGTCGTCAAAGTGAACTGCTCGGGGCAAATCATAGATGTCTTCTTCGCGATCCAGTGCCAATACAGACAGACCTTCCATTCCCAGAAGGTTTGCGATCATGGCGCCGGTTGGTCCCAAACCGACGATCACCACGTCAAATCGATTATTGGAATTGCTGCCCATCGGAATTTCGAATCAGGATTTCAATTGATTGTAGAGCCAGGGACAATCCACCAATGGCGGAGTGCGTTTTCCTTCCGCAGCCAATTCGAGCCGCATCTTTTTGTATTTTTCCTGTAGATCTTCTCCCAGATACAGCCGGTCATGCCCCCAATAGCTGGGACCGGTATTGGTTTCATGAGGAACCCAGTTTTCGGTATCTATGATGCGGCCGCCCCAACCATTTTCGACAAAGAAGCCGGAGGGCGTATGGGCATAAAAAGATGTCATCCAGTCATTGGTGTGCCGCCCTAGTGTCTGGGCGATCATGTCATCTGATTGTTGCGCAATGTCGTAACCCTGGCCGACATCATCAAGCGAATTGAACTCAACCATGAAATGGTGCACACCCACTTTACCGGAACCGATCATTGCAAAGCTGTGATGGCGGCCGTTGACATGAAAGAAGTATAGCGGAATTGGCGACAAGGCGTAGTCGCTGACGCTGAATTCCAGCAGGTCCCTGTAGAACCTGATGAGATCATCGACTTCCCTGACATGCAAAACGATGTGGCCAAGGCCGTAGGGTCCGGTACAAAAACCGCTATGAGAGCGCCCCGGTATAAAGGGTGTGCTATCCCGCATGGGATTGTAGAAGAGTTCGATTCTATTGCCGGCCGGGTCCAAGGTATAAATCAGTTCTTCAACGAAGCGCTTGTCGGCCAATTCGGAACTGCCGCGAAATACCTGATAGTTTTCTGAATCCAGCCGGGATGCCAGGACTTCCAGATCTTCCTTGTTTTCGACTTCCCACCCCATGAATGCGAGCGTGTCACTTTTCTCGTGCGAAACAACAAATCGCTGTTTCCAATCATCCATGCGAAAGCTCAGATTTCCCGTGCCACGATCGACCAGCTGCATGCCAAGTAGATTTTTAGCAAATAGCGACCAATCATCCAGCTTGTCGGAATGAACACCCAGATATCCCAGAGCGCAAATTGCCATTTTTCCTGAACCCTATATTTTCTGCTGTGACAAAGCGTAAGATTTCTTGTCAAATTATCACTATATGATAATTAGAAGCATTATCAAAGGTCAATGACCTACAGTGGGAGGAAGAACATGAAAAAATACATCATCCAGGCAATGACGGCTGGTGTGCTTTATGCCGCTATGGCATTTGCAAGTCAGGCGGAACAGGTGACACTGAAGTTTCACTCGTTTCCACCAATGCCCGCAAACTCCAATGATAAATTCGTAAAGCCCTGGGCAGACAAGATTGCAGCAGAATCAAATGGGGAGATCACCGTTGAAATGTATCCTTCCATGCAGTTGGGAGGAAAACCGCCGCAGCTTGTAGATCAGGTTCGTGACGGGGTCGTTGATATTGTCTGGACTGTTGCCGGATATACGCCGGGACGATTTCCACATCTGGAAGTATTCGACTTGCCCTTTATGGCAGCTTCTGCCGAAGCAACTTCACAGGCAGCCCAGGAA
>JBPCWJ010000144.1:0-3330 GCA_051009635.1 Rhizobiaceae bacterium | reverse complement strand
GTGGGGTTGTAATCAAGCAATGAAAGTCTGCGATAAAATTCTTCTCTATATCTTCCTACTCCCTGATCTGAAGACCGGAACAAAATCTGTCTTCCATCGGCAATCTCGATAATTTTCCTTAGCGTGGCTTCCGTTGAATCCAACACAGTGATGTTGTCATACTTGGCCGCAATTGTCCGCAAACTAACCTCAACGCTCTCTGAATCGATGGGTCCGGTTCTGGATGCGGTGACAAAGCTGCTCTTTTGTTCCTTGTCTCCAACAATTATGATTGGCTTCTTTTTCCAGCCATTTTGAGTTTCAAATTCTCTAATTCTGCTGACAGCAATATCAATACGATGTGGCGCAACGTCATAGTCTCCCGGGCCAGGCAGGAAAAGATGTTCATAGATGATCGGGAACAAGACATATTCTCCGGCATCCACGGCATTGACCTGTTCAAGAACGCGGCTGAACCCCTCCTCGCCCTCACCTGTTTCATATTTACCCCATAGATCGGTATAGGCTTGCTTCTGGGAGGCAATGGTAACGCCCAAGACAGGATCATCGATCGTCAGGCTTCGGGCAATCTGATCCCCTTCTCCGACAAACAAAAGGGAAAACCCGTTCGGGAACTTAAACCTGCCGGTTCCCTCCCCGATCATTGAGTTGAGTTTTTCCTGCGCCTTCAAAACCTGATCCTTCCAGTGGTTTTTCTGGATCTTGCGCCACAACTGGCGAATTCCAGCCGCGCCAAAGGCAAAGATGATGATGTTTGGAAGGTGATACATCAGATGATTTTTCTTGACCGGCTTGCCCACCAACCCCCAGACAAAATCAAGCGAATTTGCAATCCGGTCTGAAAGTTCAAAATAGCTGGGCAGCACGCTGATCAGATATTCCCTGACCTCGGGAAATATCACCAGGACCGAGGCAAAGAAGAATGAGAGTGCGGCAGCACCCTTGAGCATGAAACGGCTCAGCGGAGACGATTCCTCAAAATTGAAATCAACGAATGGTCTGACGAGACCGGCATCGATTCTGTCGCCCTTATTGATTGCAGTCGCAAACCTGATCAGGTCATTTTTTGCAAGCTTCTGGTTCATGGTCAAATTTTGGGTCTTTTGCCATTGATGTCTGGCCTGTTTATCAGGATTGCTGATCTATGCCATATCCAGGGGCAGGATTTCTTCCATTATTGACTTTGATCAATGGGAGCATATTCAAAAGGAAGGGTGTCACTATTGAACACAATGTTCTTGAGCCTAGCTAGGGTTATAACCCATCAAGTTGCAAAGTTTGGGAGACAGACATGTACAAGAAGATCATGGTGCCCGTTGATCTGACACATCTGGATCAGTTGGAAAAATCACTTGCGATTGCGGCCGATCTTGCCCGGCACTTCAAATGCGGGATCTGCTATGTCGGTGTGACCATCGACCAGCCAAGCGAAATAGCAAAGAACCCTGATGAGTTCGAAAGCAAGTTAAGCGCCCTTGCACAAAAGCAGGCATCAATCCACGACATCGAAACAACATCGCAATCATTTATTGCCCACGATATCGTTCTTGAGGTTGATGATGTCTTGTTGCGTGCAATCGGGGAAACCGGTGCGGACCTGGTCGTCATGGCTTCGCATGAACCAAAATTCAGCGATCATTTCTGGCCCTCAAACGGTGGCAAGATTGCTACCCATTCAAAGGTCTCGCTTTTTCTTGTAAGATAAGCTTTCGCAATGGTTCACGGCAGTATCGAGCCTGCGTTCAGACCACATTTTGTTGATGGGTGAATATTAGTTTTAAGGCGTCCGGCAGGTCTTCATCGAAATGGGTGAGGACATGTTCCTTTTCTGCAGGCACGCCCGGCTTGGTTTCAATTGTGTGGATTTGTGTCTTGTGCCGATTGTCGTCATACGAGACGGTGTATTCATAGGTAGTGTCACCAGGTCTCAATATCGCAGTAAAGATGTAGGTCGCCAATTTTCTACCCCGGCTGATCTGTCCAGCTGACACTGGTGGCCAAGCTACACAGGGGCCGGGGCTGATCGGCTAGACTGTGCCCCGTTGCAGCGCCCCAATTTTGTGGCTGCAAATGCCCCTGCGCCTAAGTCCTTCAAGTCTGGTATTGCGGAGACAGAAGGACAAAGCCCGAACGAATGGTTTGGATTGCAGCCTAGATAATGGGCGGACGCTAAAAGTGTTTGGCAATTGCTGCCAAGCTTTTGGGAATTTCTGCCATTTCTACATTGTGGATTGCATTCGAACTGTATCCAAACACCGGTTGTGATCCGTTTGTTCCAGCATTCGTAATGAAATGTACCAACCCTTCTGCAATTGCCACTCCATCGGCATCAGCGGGGATTCGGTAACTCCCAGGACGTTGAGGCGGGGCAGTGAATGTAAGAGGCATTCCACTGTCCCGCCGCCAATATGATGGCCCGGTATCGGCCCAGGAGATGGGCGCCATTCGAATGCAGTACAATGAAGCTGCGTCCCCGGCGCGATGTCCAAAATGGAAGGGCCTCACCACGCCGGGGAGCAATGACGGTCTCCTCCCGAATGGGTCGTCTTACGCGCGACCTCAAGAACCGTCCTGTGGCTTATTTGCGAGCTCGACAGGCGCATGTCCAATTAATGATTGGTAATTTCCATAACGTCTTTGAGAGCTTGGGTCAGGATATGCAGCGGGCTAAATCAGGCGATCGGAAACTTCCTCAAAATCTGTACAACCGATCTGCGCCATGGTTCGATCGATTTCTGCTGCCAACAGGTCGATGACATGTTTAATTCCCGCTTCTTCCGCCAAGGCGGCAGCAAAAAGAAATGGCCTACCCAGGAATACAAAATCAGCACCGAGCGCCAGCGCCTTTACAACATCAACACCTCGTCGAATGCCACTATCAAACAGGATTGCCATATCCCCTCTTTCCGCAGCAATTTCGGGCAGCACTTTCAGAGGCGGCACAGCAGTGTCCAGCATACGTCCTCCGTGGTTGGAGACAATGATGCCATCAATCCCGGATGCTGCGGCGGTCCGCGCATCGGCTGGCGATAAAACACCCTTTAGCAACAACCTGCCTTCCCACTTGTCTCGCAACCATTTAATGTCTTCCCAATTCAGTGCGTCACGCACAAGACTGCGTTCTTTTGCCTTTGTCGATATAATCGGAATTCTCTTCCCGCTGCCGTAATTTTCCAAATGCGGCATGCCAGTCGACATCAAGGTTCGCAAGAATGTGCCCGTCAGCCAGCGCGGATGGGTCAAGCCATCAAGGAAAATCCTGAAATTGGGCCGCATTGGATATTCAAAACCTCGCCGAAAGGTCGCACGGCGATTTCCACCCACCGGAAC
>JBPCWJ010000143.1:0-5094 GCA_051009635.1 Rhizobiaceae bacterium | reverse complement strand
CTCCCTGCCATTGCCGTCGTGTTTAGCCCATGACCTCCAAACCCGGTTGCGGCCCACAAGGTATCATCCAGTTTTGCAATGATAGGCATCTTGTAAACAGGATAAGCCATCAGACCTGACCAGGCGTGGGTTGTTTCCAGATCATCAAGTTGTGGATAAACCAATCGGATATCCACCATGAGCTTATCTGCAAGCTTTGACGGCTGCGTCTGGCGGGTTGTAATCCTGCCACCCCAAATTATGGTCGGGCCATCATCTGGACCGACAATTCGGTAGTAATCATTCGCTCTTCGAAAATCAGACAGGCATCCGGTAAATCGGATCGAATCCTTGATTTTCCGCCCCCTGCTCTTTGCTGCCACTATGTAGGTAGTAACCGGCACCAACGCGCCGTTCAACCGTTCAGCAGGTCCACCATAGACGCTCGTCGCCAAAACGATCTTGCCTGCGGTCACTGTCTTGTTACCAACAACAATTTTCCATTTATTACCATTGCGGCTTATTGAGCTTGCCCTGCTGTTTTCGAAAATTGAGACACCATGCTTCCTGGCCTGTGAAGCCAGAACACCAGCATATTCAAGAGGCTGAATATGGAAACAGCCCATATCCATGACACCTGCATGATATTTTTTACTGGAAACATGCTTTTGCAATTCGGATCGAGACAGATAGGTCTGCACCGCATTGTAGTCGCGAACCATTCTCTCAGCCTGATGTTCGAGCGAATGGGCACCGCTATGGCGTACCATGCTGAGCCAGCCTGTACCCCCTATGATCCGCTCCGCCCCTGCTTTACGTATCACGCCCCTGACATAGGCCACGCCTTCAGCACTGAGCCGGTAAAGTTGTTGGGCATGGTCCAGCCCTAGCTTCTTCTCGATCTCGAAAATGCTTCGTGCAAAGCCCGGAGCAACAAATCCACCATTGCGCCCCGATGCCGCCCAGGCCAGACGGTTTGATTCGAGCAGTATCGTTTCAATACCCGCACGGCCAAGTTCACAAGCAGTGGTCAATCCCGCCAGCCCCCCGCCGATTACGCAAACTTCACACGCCTGGTCGGCATCCATCGGCGGAAAATAACTGAGGGTTGGGGCCGTGTCTGCATAATAGCTGTTGATATGACCTACCGCGCCAGCCCGCCTGCTCTTGCATGCCGTTGCTGAAATTTTCTCAATTTGTTTCAAAATCTTGACCGCGCCGTATTTTTTAGGGTCAGTTTATCTTCTGTTGGAAAACAGCGACATCTGAATGGATTCAGATTTCTCCGTTGTCCTGATTAATCGAACAGTTTATTCATTTATAAATCACAAATGGAGTGGCAATGCGTCTATATATTTTGCGCCATGTAAAATCCTCCTGGGCCGAGTCGGGCGCAAAGGACTTCGATCGGGGAATTAACGAGCGCGGCTCTTCAGATTTGAGAACAATCGCGGCTGAATTACAGGCACGCAATTATCTTCCACCCCATGTCTATTGCTCCCCGGCGCTGAGAACCCGCCTGACCATGCACGGCATTATATTGGCGTATGAGAACCCGCCAGTAATTGACTATGTCGATAAACTCTATTCGGGTGATACGCTCAGCTATATTGACTGTATTCGCCGTCATCAGGGTAAGGATGATCTGATGATCGTAGGACACAATCCGATGTGTGCTGATTTGGCGATGCAATTGATAGGCGATGGCGAAGCTAAACCATTGGAGATGGTGGCCACCAAATATCCGACCGGCGCGCTTGCTGTAATTGACTTTGATATTTCTGATTGGAACTCTATTGCGACCAAGAGCGGCTACATTGCAGATTTCATGTTGCCTCGTGAGTTATAAACCGGCCTTGCGAATACCAATTTTGAAAATTCACCTTCCTCACCCCATATCCGCGTCACATCCTTTCCCGCGGAATCCTTGATGAAATCTGATCATTCCATCACCACAATTACCGATGAAGCAAAGATAACGCTGGACAACCTTGTTGATCTGACGGGAAATCTTGTTTCCCCGACATTACGATTTGGCGTAACCGGCCTCTCACGTTCCGGGAAAACCGTATTCATCACCGCGCTGGTGCACAATTTTATCCATGGCGGCCGGCTGCCATTATTTGAACCTTGGCAATCTGGCCGGTTCGCGTCTGCGGGATTACAGCCTCAACCATCCATGGCCGTACCCCGATTTCAATATGAAGATCATGTCCGCACTTTGGTGGAATCAAGAATTTGGCCGGAATCCACCCGTGCTATTTCCGAACTTCGTCTCACCATCAAATACGAATCCGCATCCGCATGGGGTCGTGCATTCGGTCCGGGAACGCTGAATATTGATATTGTCGATTATCCCGGCGAATGGCTGCTGGACCTCCCGCTGCTTGGCATGGACTTCAAAAGCTGGAGTGCGAAAGCACTTGATCTGGCCCGAGATGGAAAACGTTCAAAGCTCTCGGCCAAATGGCTTGCCAGGCTCATGGATGTGAAAGCAGAAGAACCTGTTGAGGAAACGCTTGCCATCGAACTGGCTTCCCTGTTTACCAGCTATCTGCGCGATTGCAGGGAGGATGAAACAGCCTTTTCAACCCTGCCGCCAGGCAGGTTTCTGATGCCGGGCGACCTTGAAGGCTCTCCCGCCATTACATTTTGCCCCCTGCCCGCCGAAATGGAGCCGGATGACAAGCAGGACAGCCTTTACAGCATGATGGCTGATCGCTTTGAGGCCTATAAGCAATTTGTGATCATGCCGTTTTTCCGTGAGCATTTCGCTCGAATAGACCGTCAGATTGTGTTGGTGGATGCTTTGCAGGCTATCAATGCAGGGCCCGAAGCGCTTTCCGATCTTGAGTTGGCGCTTTCAGACATCCTGACCTGTTTCAGGCCCGGCCGGCCTGGTTGGCTGGCACCGCTCTTTGGCAGGAGGATAGGCCGTATTCTCTTCGCTGCAACGAAAGCCGATCACCTGCACCACAAAAATCATGACCGGCTTGAAGCGGTACTCAGGAAGCTTGTTTCATCAGCAATCGACCGGGCACAATTTTCAGGCGCTGAGGTGGATGTACTTGCCCTTTCGGCAATTCGTGCAACCCGTGAAGCAATCCTGCGCCAGGATGGGGAGGAACTGCCTGTTATTACCGGAACACCGCTGCCGGGAGAGCGCATAGGTAAGGACAGGTTTGACGGTAAAACAGAGACAGCAATTTTTCCGGGAGACCTGCCAAGTGATCCGGCAATCCTGTTTGACCGTAATTTGAAGGACAAGGATCGGCCCGAACTCCGATTTATAAGGTTTCGCCCACCCGAACTGGAAACCACCGCCGAAGGTACAACCTTGTCATTGCCTCATATCAGACTGGACCGCGCATTGAATTTCCTGTTTGCCGACAAGCTGGCATAGTGGACCTAGAAGACCAATGAACGAGAAATCAAGAAAACCCCGCGCCGTAAGTGTCTCGCCTACGCCTGCAACAAAGGTCAAGACGGCTCAAAAGCAGAACATGAGCACCAATAGGAAACCGCGTTCGATAAGTGACCTGTCGGTTCTTGAATTGGTCCCCGATGAACTGGCCAATGAACCAGTTCAAACAGGTTTGGCACCGCCAGTTCCGAAGCCGCGCAAATCCTTTTCTTTCCTAGTCCTGCTTCTGATTGCTGCAAGCGGATTGATTTCCTTGTTTGCAGGAATTGCAATCGACAATCTCATTCGGGAATTATTCAGCCGTAATGATTGGCTCGGCTGGCTGGGTCTGGGGTTGGCCTCACTTCTTGGTTTTGCCGTTATTGCGATCATTCTTCGAGAAATCTGGTGTATTGCCAGACTGTCCAAAATCTCAAATCTGCGCAAACTGGCGAATGATGCCTCCGAGAAAAACGACAACGCCAAGGCAACAAAGGTCGTGCGCGAATTGGTTTCCATGTATTCAAAGCGACCAGACACCGCGCATGGACGAAGCCAACTATCTGCTCATACAGGAGAAGTCATTGACGGTGCGGATTTGATAAAGCTTGCAGAGCGGGATCTCCTGTCTCCGCTCGACAGTGTTGCCCGTACAATGGTGATGGATTCGGCAAAAAAGGTATCGATTGTCATCGCAGTAAGTCCGCGCGCGCTGGTGGATGTTGGTTTTGTCCTGGTTGAAAATCTGCGTTTGATTCGCCGGCTATCACAGCTATATGGCGGGAGGCCAGGGACAATCGGGTTTTGGCGTCTGGCAGGAAATGTGGTTTCACATCTTGCTGCGACCGGAATAATCGCCTCTGGTGACAGTTTGATACAACAATTTATTGGCCATGGCATCGCAGCCAAGGTATCAGCTAAGCTTGGCGAGGGCGTGGTCAACGGTTTGCTGACTGCCCGAATTGGTATTGCGGCGATGGATGTCTGCCGGCCGGTTCCTTTCATCTATGAAAAACGCCCTGCAATAGCCGGTTTTCTGGGAGAACTTACAAAATTCGGCAATTCAAGTGCGTCAGTGGAAGAAGAAACTGGTAACGAGGCAAATAATTCAAAAAATCGTTCCAAATCCATGCCAGAAAATGATTGATTAACCAATTTCGGTAACTATGCCGGAAAGATGTAAACATGGTGCTTTTTATGCGTAACCCACTGCTTTCCGCTTTTTCAGCCGGTATCCTGTTGTTTGTACTCGCTTTTTCAGCGCACGCATCCGAAAAACAGTTCTATGAGAACATTCAGGGTCAATGGGCCGGTCCGGGATCAATCGTTGCAGGAAAATACAAAGGCACCAAATTTACCTGCAGATTTCAGGGCCTGTCACCGGAAAAACTCACTGGAATGTCGATCGATGGCAATTGCCGTGTCGGACTGTTCTCGCAGATCATGAATGCAAATTTCAAGCGCTCGGCAAAAGGCTATACAGGCAAGTTTCTGGATGGTGAAGCCGGCGAAGGAATGGACATCGTCGGTGGGCGTTACACGCGTTCAAAACTTGTCGTTGATATCAAGCGCAAGGACTTGACCGGCGTCATGGTCGCCAAATTGCATGAAGAAGACAAGCTGAACATCACAATTTCAGTGCGGGTGCGGAGCCGGCTGGTACCTGTCATTGGCATGAGTTTGAAGCGAACCGGTCCTGCCCTGGACAGCAC
>JBPCWJ010000142.1:0-4133 GCA_051009635.1 Rhizobiaceae bacterium | reverse complement strand
TAGTAGCCGTGCCTTTTGCACGCCTCGAAACGGAAAAGGCGACTGACCGGCACTTTTTGGCGGACTGGTATCATGCCTGGCGACAAATCCACAATGAAATTGAAAGCACATCAAGATCCATATGATCTTGCGATTATTTGCGGCTACGGCCTGTTGCCCGTGGAGATTGCGCAAGGCTCGATCAAGGCAGGGCGTAATCCATATTTGATCGGGATCGAAGGTGAAGCGGATTCCAATATCACCGGCTTTCCCCATGAGATCATGGCCTGGGGTCAGATCGGAAAACTGTTCAAGCTGCTGAAACGCCTGGATATCAGCCAGGTTGTTTTTGCGGGCGGCATAAGAAAGCGGCCCGATCTCCTCAAATTGAAGCTCGACCTGGTGGCAATAATGTCTCTGCCACGGGTGCTGACATTTATGCTTGGTGGCGACAATACAGTGCTCTCAGGTACCATAAAATTGTTTGAAAACCGTGGTATCGAAATAGTCGGGCCGCACCAGATCGCTCCGCAATTGCTGGCTCAGAAGGGATCCATTGCTGGCAGAAAGCCAAGCGGCAGGGGATTGCAAACTATCCAATTGGGATTTTCAGCCTGTAAGGCTCTAGGATCATTCGATATTGGCCAGGCGTCAGTTGCCGAAGCGGGCAGGGTAGTTGCCCTTGAGGGAGTGGAAGGTACCGATGCGATGCTCGAGAGAATAGTCTCAATGCGTCAAATCGGGAAAATGCCAATGGAAGGGCAGCACGGTGTTCTGGTGAAGACCATGAAACCCGGACAGGATATGCGTGTCGATTTGCCCGCAATCGGTCCCGATACTATCGAAGGCGTCATACGGGCCGGATTGAAGGGTATCGCGTTGGAAGCAGAGCGGTCGATTATCCTTCAGCGGGAGACAACGATTGCGGCAGCAAGAAAGCATGGAATATTCATCTATGGTTTGTCGACCGATGAGGGCCTGATTGATGGGTAAAGACAGTCGTCCGCCGGTCAGGGTCTATTTTGTGATTGGCGAGGAATCCGGTGATGCGCTCGGTGCAGATCTAATTGATGGAATGCAGGAAATCGGCCTTCAGGCTGAATTTTGCGGTCTTGCCGGCAGGCGTATGCAGGCAAAGGGAATCCATAGCCTGTTTGATATTTCGGATATTGCGGTTATGGGGTTTTCGGCGGTGTTCAGCCGGTTGCCGACAATATTAAGCCGGATAAATCAGGCCGCAAATGACATTATTGAAAAAAAACCGGACGTTCTTGTCTTGATCGACAGTCCGGACTTTACCCATCGCGTTGCACGTAAGGTACGAAAGAAGAATCCGGATATCCTGATCTTGAAATATGTCTGTCCCAGTGTTTGGGCCTGGCGTCCGGGCCGGGCTCCCACGATGAAGGGCTATGTCGATCATGTCCTGACCATATTGCCGTTTGAACCAGGCTTGCTCGCCGAACTTGACGGTCCTCCAGCCACCTATGTAGGGCATCCGCTATATGCAGAGATTGGTAACAGGCCCCAGAAGGAAGCACCGAAGAAACGTGAGAAGGTTCTGCTGTTATTGCCCGGTTCAAGGCGCATCGAAATCAAGTTGCTGCTTCCTGACATGGAAAAGACACTGGAGATACTGGAAGAACGGGGTAACAAGTTTCGGGCAATCATGCCGGTTGTGCCGCATTTAAAGGTAGAGATTTCAGCGGCAGTTTCCAGGTGGAAGACAAGGCCGGAAATAGTCGATACGGAAGAAGAAAAACTGGCAGCTTTTGAACACGCCGATGCCGCGCTTGCTGCGTCAGGTACCGTATTGCTTGAACTTGCGCTTTTCCGCGTGCCCATGATTTCCATTTACCGGCTGGACTGGTTGATTCATCAATTCCGATTCCTGATCTTTGGATGGTCAGCCGCGTTACCAAACCTGATCCTCGATGAAACCCTGATACCGGAGAGGGTAGGAGACATGATCCGACCGGGATGGTTGGCCCGAGCGTTGGAAACCTTGATGAAGGACAGTCCTGAACGAAAATTGCAAATGGACGGGTTCGAGCGCCTGGTAAAGGAGATGGCCAGGGACAAACCGCCGGGTGTGGAAGCAGCGAAGAAAATTAAAGAGCTGCTTAGCTAATCTGAGGCAAGCAGCTCTGTTTTGATCCTACCGATCTTCTATTTTCTTGTAGTGACGCTGTGTCATGCCAGTGTAAAGCTGACGTGGGCGACCGATCCTTTGATTCGGATCCTCGATCATTTCCTTCCACTGTGCAAGCCAGCCTACTGTTCTTGCCAGGGCAAACAAGACGGTGAACATTGTGGTCGGGAAACCGAGCGCCTTCAACGTTATCCCGGAGTAAAAATCGATGTTTGGATAAAGCTTCTTTTCGATGAAATATTCATCTGTTAGAGCTATTTTTTCAAGTTCCATAGCAACTTCGAGCAACGGATCGCCCTCAATACCCAGTTCGCCAAGGACCTCATGGGTCGTTTTCTGCATGATCCGGGCGCGGGGGTCGTAATTCTTGTAAACCCTGTGGCCGAAGCCCATCAATCTGAACGGGTCGTCCTTGTCTTTGGCGCGGTCCACGAATTCGGGAATACGGTCAACAGATCCAATTTCCTGCAGCATGTTCAACGCTGCTTCGTTTGCGCCGCCATGAGCGGGGCCCCATAGACATGCAATTCCTGCAGCGATACAGGCAAACGGGTTAGCACCTGAAGAACCAGCAAGTCTCACCGTTGAAGTAGAGGCATTTTGCTCATGATCAGCGTGAAGAATGAAAATCCGGTCCATGGCGCGTGCCATTACCGGGTTTACGACATATTCCTCACATGGCACGGCAAAGCACATATGAAGGAAGTTCGATGCATAATCGAGGGTGTTTTTTGGGTAAACGAATGGCTGACCGATATGATACTTATATGCCATTGCGGCAATCGTCGGCATTTTGGCGACCATTCTGAGCGAAGCCACCATGCGCTGATGCGGATCGGAAATGTCTGTTGAATCGTGGTAGAAAGCAGAGAGCGCACCTACAACACCACACATAACAGCCATTGGATGGGCATCACGCCTGAAACCGGTAAAAAACCGGTTCATCTGCTCATGAACCATTGTGTGGTAGGTAATGCGGTGATGAAAATCATCGCTTTCTGCCTTGTTGGGCAATTCGCCGTAAAGCAGCAGGTAGCAGGTTTCCAGGAAATCGCCATGTTCGGCAAGTTCTTCAATTGGGTAGCCCCGATGAAGCAAAATTCCCTCATCGCCATCAATATAGGTAATATTGGATTCGCACGCGGCAGTTGAGGTAAACCCTGGATCGTAGGTAAAACGGCCCGATTCTTTGTAAAGTGCACTAATATCAACGACTTCCGGCCCGATTGTCCCAGGTAGAACAGGGAAATCCCAGTTTTCATTTCCTATGGTTATCGTGGCTTTCGTGTCTGACATTTTTAATCCTTTCACTTCGCTAATCAGGACCGCCCCTGCTACCCTGGCGAAAATATGAACAAACTAGTTGTGCATAAATATTTGATGCCGATGATGAATGATCGGCAATTTGCTGCGATGCAGCGTTGTGGAGATAGCTACCGCATTATGGCTCCGCTAACAAGGGATGCGGAGCGCTTGTGGATATACACTTTATGATAATTGGATAGAGACAAATGGCAAGAAGAGACCCGAAAATTTGCAGATTTGGCAGATATCGGGGTCAGTTATGGGACACAAATTGTCAAAATCATCAAAGATGGACTGTTTAGCCGGATTTTTGAGTGTTTTTGTCGCAGGACAGATATATTATTCGAAAATTCCTTCCTGGTTGGATGGGCCCTGGCGAGCGACACGGCGGTTCGAATAGATTGCTTCAGGCAAATCTGTTGATCTGTGCTGAAGTTAGGAACTATGCCGGACAGGGTCTGTAGCAAGTCGTGCCCGTTTACTAAATTTCTTGATTGCGCCTTGAAACTATATCCAAATGACTACGTTTGCGATATGCAACAAAAACCAATCAAAAATAGCTCAATCCCAGGGAGCAGCATATGTTTAAAATTTCCAGGATTTTGATGGCGGCCGTCGTGATGATTGCCGTGAGTGCGCCGATTGCGCCGGTAACGGCCGTCGCGCAGACCGGTAGGGTCGATATTCAGATCGTCAA
>JBPCWJ010000141.1:0-6074 GCA_051009635.1 Rhizobiaceae bacterium | reverse complement strand
GTCCAATCGACCAGCCTTGGAATATCACTTGTTATGTCGCGGGTCGGATTGAAAGCAGAAAATTCCAACCATGTTGTGTTGATGCTCTCCCACATTTCCGAGGTAATTGCGGTCCTTACTGCACGTGCATTGTTTCTCGCAGAAGTAAGGCAGGAATGGACGGATGCGGGATTTTCCCGATCGAATAACATGAAATCGCAAATTTTGGCGACATCGGCGGTATCAAACTGCTCAAAAAAGGATTCGGCTATTCCCGCCGCCCGCAAGGTGGATTCCCATTGTTCGCGGTGGCCGCTATCCAGACCTGGTGTCAGCGATACCCGATAGCCGACATCCAGCATGCGGGCCATGTTTTCCGCACGCTCCATAAATCTGGAAATCCAGAACAGATTTGAAGCGGTTCGGCCAAGCATCAGTCTTCCAATACCCAGGTATCTTTGGTGCCGCCGCCCTGAGAGGAATTGACCACCAATGAGCCTTTCTTGAGGGCCACCCTTGTCAAACCTCCTGGCGTAATTTTCACATCTTCACCGCAGAGCACGAAGGGTCTCAAATCTACGTGGCGCGGGGCAATTCCACGTTCGACAAATGTTGGGCAGGTTGAAAGCGCCAGGGTTGGCTGCACGATGTAGTTGGATGGCCGGTCCTTAATCCGGCGTGCAAATTCAGCACGCTGTTTTTTTGTAGATGCGGGGCCAACCAACATTCCGTATCCGCCGGAACCGTGAACTTCCTTGACCACCAGTTCTTCCAAATGCTCCAGCACATATGCTCTTTCATCATCATTGGTGCAATTAAAAGTCTTGACGTTGTTCAGGATCGGCTTTTCGCCGGTATAGAATTCGATGATCTGAGGTACGTAGGTATAAACGGCCTTGTCATCAGCAATCCCTGTACCGGGCGCATTTACAATGGTCACATTTCCGGCCCGATAAACAGAAAACAGACCGGGCACCCCAAGTGCTGAATCCGGATTGAATGTAAGTGGATCAAGGAATTCATCGTCGACACGGCGGTAAATCACGTCGACACGCTTGGGCTTTTGTGTTGTACGCATGTAGACGAAACCATCATCGACATAGAGATCCTCGCCCTGGCAAAGCTCAATTCCCATTTCATCGGCAAGGAAGGAATGTTCGAAAAATGCCGAGTTATGGATTCCGGGGGTTAACACCACGATCACCGGCTCTCCCTTGCAGGAAGGCGGCGAAACTGATCTCAAGGTTCGCCGCAGATTTTCCGGATAATTCTCAACCGGTGCTACCCTGTATCGACTGAACAATTCCGGCACCAACCGCATCATCGCCTCACGATCCTCGATCATGTAGGAGACACCGGAGGGCGTTCGCAGATTGTCCTCCAATACGTAAAATTCGTTTTCAGCAACACGGACCAGTTCGATCCCGATAATATGCGAGTATATATCCTTTGGAGGATTGGCGCCAACCATCTCAGGACAAAAAGCATCATTTTTCAGAATCAATTCCTCGGGGATGCGCCCTGCCCTTATGATTTCCTGCCGATGGTAAATGTCGTGAAGAAACGCATTGAGCGCACGAACTCTTTGCTCAATACCACGCTCAAGCCGCCTCCACTCCGAGGCGGAAATGATACGGGGAATTATATCAAACGGGATGAGACGTTCGACCGTGTTGGCATCGCCATAGACCGCGAATGTGATTCCCAGCCGACGAAAGGTCTCCTCAGCATCACGGGCGATCTGTTTCAAACCACCTTTGGGCTGGTTTGCGATCCAATCCTCAATTTGTTGATAGGCAGTTCGAACACCGCCATCTTGCGAATACATTTCGTCGAAGAAATCGGCAGAGACAGATTCGTACAAGTGCAGCTCCCGGGGTCCCTGCATCGCAAGGAATATCATTACTAGCAGGAAAAACTAGCACCGTGTCCTGTCGCTGACCATGCAAAATTTGCACAAAATTTATGCATGGCAGTTTTGCTCTGATCAAACGTCCGCTGGCTTATTTCATTTGGGAAATGGCAAGAATCTGTCATATCGATTGAAGCTTGCCAAAAAAGACCGATCCGGGGAAGTTACAACATGAAAACATCTTCCATTCATTTGCTGAATTTGATTGCAATTAGTTTGTTGGTACTGGTCATGTTGGAAGCGCCGGTCCATGCCCAGAGGCCGGACACCAGATCCTATGGCTGTGGACAGGTGGTCTCCACCATTCAGCAATATGGATCCATTGTCTGGACAACCGGGCCTAACACATATGACCGTATTGTTTCCAATCGGAGCTATTGCAAGCATGGCCAGGTCCCTGAACAAAAATATGCGCCTACCCTCGACAATCCACGTTGCAGGGTTGGCTATACCTGCCGAGAACGCATCTTCATGAGGTGAATTCATTTGGCTGGCGGGCACCGGATCAGATAGAACAATTATTGCTGATGCATTGGAAAGATTCTGTCTGGATGCATAGATGGTGGAAGTCAGAGCCCAAAACCTTGAGGTAAGCTGAATGCACGCCATTATCGGATTGTCCGAAACCGCCAGATACAGATTGGCAAACTTTACCGTCTTGGCGACAGTGTGGATGGCTGCGCTAATACTCCTTCCCTCATACGGAATTAGCCAGACCGCAACCATCAACCCCTCAAAACCCGTTGACCTCACTACCGGGAAAGTCTCTCGCCCTCCAGTAAGCGCAAAGGAATTCTTGGTGGTTTCAGCCAATCCGCTTGCATCGGAAGCGGGACAGCAAATGCTGGAAAAAGGTGGAAGTGCCGTTGATGCCATGATCGTCGTTCAGCTGGTCCTCGGGCTTGTTGAGCCACAGTCTTCGGGAATTGGCGGAGGTGCATTTCTTGTTCATTGGGACAATGAAAACAAAAGCCTCACTACGTTTGACGGGCGTGAGACCGCCCCTCTTGCCGCCACGCCAGATCATTTCCTCGATGATAATGGTGATCCGGTTTCCTTTGGTTTTGCGGTAATTGGTGGGCGTTCAGTGGGAACGCCGGGCGTTGTAGCCTTGCTGGAAGCAGCGCATCAGCGCTATGGAAAGCTTACCTGGGAAGAACTTTTCCAGCCTGCCATTGAACTGGCGGACAAGGGTTTTGCCGTTTCTGCCCGGTTGAATGATAACATCACCGCCTCTGCCGAAAGCCTTTTTCTCTTTCCTGCCACCCGCACCTATTTTCTGAGTGAGGAAGGTGTGCCGCTGTTTGAAGGAACAGTCGTCACCAACCCAGCTTATCGAGACACACTTCGTGAAATCGCTAAAAATGGAGCAAAGGCATTCTATCAGGGCGACATTGCCGGAGATATTGTCGCCACGATAGCCAACGCTCCTGCAAATCCGGGTCTTTTGACACTGGAAGATTTTGAGAATTATCAGATATTCGAGCGCGAGCCGGTATGCGTCGAATATCGGACCTATGAGATATGCGGAATGGGCCTACCCTCCTCCGGTGGGCTGACAATTGGCCAAATCCTGAAACTGGTTGAGCCTTACGATCTTCCTGCCATGGGACCTAATGACCTCCACAGTTGGCGAATAATTGGTGATGCTACCCGGCTGGCTTTTGCAGATCGAAATGTCTACATGGCCGATGCTGATTTTGTAAAAATTCCCGGCGGATTGCTGGATGATAACTATCTCTCCGGGCGTTCGAATTTACTTGGCAGTTCAGAAGCGCTAGCGGAAGAAAAAATACAGCCGGGCGAACCACCCTGGGATGATGCGCAGAATTATGGCGTCGATCAATCCCTGGAGATTCCCTCCACCAGCCATGTTTCCATAGTAGATAGTGACGGGAACATTGTTTCACTCACAACATCGATAGAGTCACGTTTTGGGTCCCGCCTGATGGCGCGTGGGTTTCTGCTGAACAATCAATTGACTGACTTCTCATTTGTGCCGGATGTAGACGGTGTACCAGTTGCAAATCGTGTTGAGCCGGGGAAACGCCCCCGCTCGTCCATGTCCCCGACAATCGTGTTCAAGGATGGCAGCCCGATTTTTGTCATAGGTTCCCCGGGGGGCAGCCGGATCATTGCTTTTGTGGCAAAGACACTGATCGCCCATCTGGATTGGGGGATGGGCGTACAGGAAGCCATAGAATTACCAAATCTCGTCAACCGGTATGGGACGTTTGAACTCGAACTGGACACGGCAGCAGAAGACCTGCAACATGCATTCGAAGCGCTTGGTTATCCGGTTCGATCCAACAGGCTTGAATCAGGTCTGCAAGGAATTGAGATATTGCAAGATGGTTTGGTTGGGGGGGCTGACCCAAGGCGCGAAAGCCTCGCACTGGGCCGATAGACCGGCATTTTCCGGAGCTAGAAAAGCAAAATGCCCAGCGATTTCATGCCGGGCACTCAATTATTTGATATTTCGAGAGCTTCGAAATCAGGTGCGTACAAGCGCGCGCATATTGTTTATCAAGCGCTGCTGCTCGCCTGTCAGTTCATTGATTTTCATGGAATCTTCCATTGCTTCGGCGCCAATGCGTGCCGCGATTACCGACATCAATGTATTGCTGGATCGATTCAACTCTTCCATCCGCGCAAGCATGCTGGCGCGATTACGCAGCGCTTCAGAAGGTGGATACTCGATTTCGCTGGCTGGTCTGATCATGATGGTCCTCTACTTAATCCCGTACGCTGTTACTATTTGGGACGGTCCGGATCACAACCGGTTCCCGCATTAAGCTCAAGCCATGAGGCAGAACAAAGCATATGATTGATTGATCACCGTTAACAGCAAGTTACCAATCTGTGTCTATTTTGAATTTTTTTCCGAACATGTATATTAAATTTTGATAATATCACGAAAAATTGCCAATTTATCCTTTCTTACATCTTTGAATGCAGCATGGTAGAAATTTACCATGCGAATGCCGGGACAAATCCATTGAAAAAGAAGAATGTAGCGTTTGTCGCCAGCAATTCACCTGATGCGGTGACAGCAAAGAAAGCTCTTGAAAAACAGTATGGTGAGAAAGATCCGGCTAAAGCTGACGTGATTGTTGCGCTTGGCGGAGACGGTTTCATGCTGGCGACCTTGCACAGGTTCATGAATAGCGGTGTTTCGGTCTACGGCATGAACAAGGGAACGATAGGTTTCCTGATGAATGAGTACAGTCCGGATGATTTATACGCACGACTGGAAAAGACTGATGCCAGTACGATCTATCCGCTGGAAATGGTTGCCGAAGACATGTCAGGTAGCATTCACCGTGCCAAGGCGATCAATGAAGTTTCCTTGTTGCGTCAGTCCTATCAGGCGGCGAGCCTTGGAATCTCGATTGACGGTCGCACCCGGCTTGATCCTCTGATATGTGACGGAGTGATGGTGGCGACGCCAGCCGGTTCCACCGCCTACAATCTGTCTGCGCAGGGACCGATACTCCCATTGGAAGCGCCCTTGTTGGCACTTACTCCGGTCAGTCCATTTCGCCCGCGCCGATGGAGAGGTGCGTTGCTGCCGAATTCATCGAAAGTTGAAACTTCCATCAACGAATCCAGCAAGAGGCCTGTAAACGCAGTAGCCGATCATACCTAGATCAAGTCCGTGCGGAAGGTCGTTGTGGAACAGGATACGGAATCCCACTGTGTCATCCTGTTTGATCCGGATCATTCCTGGGATGAGAGAATCTTGCGGGAGCAGTTTCTGTATTAGGAAACGTGCATCCGATTGATAAAAAATAGTTCGTCTGATCTATTGCTCTCAACAAGGTGTTGCGTTCACGAAAGAATTGAATCCCCAATCAATGACAGCGAGAGGTAGCCTTCAATGAATACAATGGCGAAAATCTCGCTTCTGTTTGTCGTATTCATCGACATTATCGGCCAAGGCCTTGTTTTCCCGATCATCAATACACTGATCATGGAGCCAACTTCGGGATTTCTGCCTGCCAGCGCTTCAGACGCAACCAGGCATCTCAATTACGGGCTGGTAATCGGGATTTTCTTTCTGTCGTGGTTCATTGGTGCACCCTATATTTCAAAACTGTCTGACGTGATCGGGCGTAAACCCGCGATCCTGATCTGTCTTTTTGGTGCATTGGCCGGCTATGCCATTACCATAGTCTCGCTG
>JBPCWJ010000140.1:0-7043 GCA_051009635.1 Rhizobiaceae bacterium | reverse complement strand
TCCATGATCCGGTTACAAAACTGGGTAATGGCAAAAGATGGACTACAAAGGGCTGGATCATCTGTAACTGCAAATGGCAGAATCGCAGGCGGGATGTTTGGGGTTTTCAAAATGGACCAGGCCGCCCGGGTTGGAGCGAATTATTCTTTCTCGACGAAGTAACGGCACTGGCCGCCGGACACCGGCCTTGCTTTTACTGCCGCAGAGCTGATGCCAACAGGTTCCGCTCTGCATTTGTGGCCGGCAATCCCGAATGCGATGGGTCAGCGCCTTCAATGGACAGGTTGTTGCATGATCAGAGACGACTAAGCGGCAAACATGACCTGCCTGCTCTTACGTCCGAAGACATCGCGATCCTGCCGGATGGAACCATGTTGGAATTGAATGGCGAATTTTTCGCGCTGAAAAAGGGCGCGCTTCATCGCTGGGATTTCGCTGGTTACGGGAAAAAATCGAATTTGAAGCAGGTTGCCGGGACCGGAAAACTTGTCCTCGTCACGCCCAAATCCACTGTTGGCGCACTGGCAAATGGATTTTTGCCGAGCTGGCATTACAGTGCGGGCAGTTGAAGCAAGGCGCGAAAGCAGATATCGCGGGTGCATGGCACGTTATGATTTCAGAACTCCAAGGCTTTATGTTGATGCAGCGCTTCAACAGAGCGCGCCAATAGAGGCAAACAAGGGTCAGGCAAATTATCTTCTCAACGTATTAAGGTTGGGCAATTCGGCAAAGGTACTGCTGTTCAATGGCATGGACGGGGAATGGGCGGCAGAAATCGAGGTGGAGGGCCGCAAAAATTGCAGGCTGGTACCAATTTCTCAGACCCGGTCTCAACCGCCTGCCAGCGAACTCATTTACTGTTTTGCGCCGCTGAAACATGCCCGTCTGGACTATTTGGTGCAAAAAGTAGTCGAGATGGGAGCGGGTGTATTGCAACCGGTTATCACGCAGCATACGCAAAACAGCCGTGTTAATCTTGAGCGTATGGAAGCCAATGCCATTGAGGCGGCGGAACAATGCGGAATTTTATCCGTTCCGCAAATCCAGGAACCGATCAAGATTGAAACGCTTCTGGATCAATGGCCGAAGGATACAAGCCTGGTATTTTGTGATGAAGCCGCTGCTACTGCAGATACCTGTGACAAGTTAAAGGCAATATGTGACCAGCAACTGGCGGTGTTGATCGGGCCGGAAGGAGGGTTTTCGGAGAATGAACGTCAAATGCTGTTGTCGAAATCCTTCGTGACCACAATCTCGCTTGGACCCAGAATTCTTCGTGCCGATACTGCGGCTGTTGCAGCACTTGCGGTTGTTCAAATGATTGCAGGCGATTGGAACAAACAGGATTGACAAACAGCACCAGTAACCGTGCTTCAAAATTCCTGATCGCAGGTTGGAAAAGTTTTGCTTGCGCCAGGCAAGCGTCGGACATATCACTTCGCTCAAACTGCAATATTCGGCAGCCGGGACAAGATTTGCTGCTGAACCAAGGAGCCTTTCTGGGGCATCCAGTATGGACAGGATATGGCAAGAGACACGACCGATCTGACCCCTGTCGAAAACCGGCAGCAATTGGTTGAATGGCTGGAGCGCGGCTGCAAGCCGAGAGAACGCTGGCGGATAGGTACCGAACACGAAAAATTCGGATTTTACCTGAAGGACAAGTCGCCGGTTCCCTATGAAGGGGAAACCGGGATCAAGGCTCTGCTTGAGGGAATGCAGAAAGAACTCGGATGGGACGCCATTGAGGATGATGGCCGGATTATCGGGCTGGCAGAAAAAAATGGCAATGGAGCCATTTCTCTGGAACCCGGCGGTCAATTTGAACTGTCCGGCGCACCGGTCGAGACTCTTCACGAAACCTGCCGTGAATCCAATGCCCATCTCGCGATGGTGAAGACAGTGGCCGGAAAGCTAGGCGTCGGATTTCTTGGCGTAGGCGCCAGCCCGTTATGGACGCTTGAGCAGACGCCGCGCATGCCAAAAAGCAGATATGAAATAATGGCGCGCTACATGCCCAAAGTCGGCAGCCAGGGTCTGGACATGATGTACCGGACAGCGACGATCCAGACCAATCTCGATTTTGCCGACGAAGCCGATATGCGGCGCAAGGTGCAGGTTTCGCAAAAATTGCAACCGCTTTCGTCAGCGCTGTTTGCCCGCTCGCCGTTTACAGATGGCAAACCAAACGGCTTATTGTCATGGCGCAGCGATATCTGGCGTGATACCGACAATCAGCGAGGCGGATATCATCCGTTTCTGCTGGAACCGGATTTCGGTTTTGAAGCCTATGTTGACTGGGCTCTTTCGATTCCGATGTATTTCGCAATCAGGAACGGCAAATATTACGATTGTACCCACGTGACATTCCAGCAATTCATGGAAGGTGCGCTGGAAGGCGAAATTCCGGATGGCCATGCAAATATTGGAGACTGGAACAACCATCTGACAACGCTGTTTCCAGATGTAAGGCTCAAGCGATATATCGAGATGCGCGGCGCCGATGGCGGACCATGGCGTGACATCTGCGCTCTTTCAGCTTTTTGGGTTGGCCTGCTTTATTCTGCTTCCTCACTGGATTCAGTCTGGGAACTGACCAAGGACTGGGACGCCAAAATGGTTGGTGAACTCAGAAACCAGGTTCCGTCAAAAGCACTGAATGCCGAGATCGGCGGAATGACACTTGCAGAAATCGCCAAACAGGTTCTCGAGGTTTGTACTTCCGGTCTGGTCGAGCGTGACCACCGCAATGATGAAGGTGAGCTGGAAACCGTATTTCTGGAGCCGGTACGCGAGACAGTTGCATCCGGGCTATCGCCTGCAGAGCGGCTCTTGATGAAATACGAAAAAAGCTGGAACAGCGATATTGTGACACTCTTTAACGAATATGCCTATTAGGGCCAGAACCTGTTCCTGATACCGTCTCATAGGTTGATGAATGTTCATCGTCTTCTTCCGAAGACCGATTTTTTCCGTAGATTTTTTATAGGAACACTTGTTCGTAGAGGAACCACATTTTCATTGGCGGCATTGTGTAAGGCATCATTCCGGCAGGCGTGTATTTCTGTTTCAGATTGATTTTGAACCGGTTCCTCAGGTGACAAGGTCGGCTTGATCACCTGGCTTCTCATTACCTTTGTTTTCTGTTTCTTTCCACAAAAGCGCACGCCGTAGGTGAATCTGTCCCGCCACACGCATTCACATTCCACCTGATATCCGTCCAGATCTACGTGGAGCATGAACCGATTTGGAAGGTTATGTCTGTCTTCTGAGACCAGTTTTGCCCCGGTTTCACTTACATCCCGGATAACCACCCTGAATGTGCTGAATCCACCATCCGTCGTTGCGTGGGCAGACTTTAATGTCCGTATGCGGCGCGAAGCTCGCTGCTCAACAACGGATGGACGGTCAGACTCAAGGCAAGCGGCTTGAGGCATGGCGAGTTGGTTCATGGGTAACTCCAAAGCAATATACACTTTTTACGTGTATATTATTCTTTTTAACAACCTATGAATCCACAAGCAGACGCACTGCTTGCCAAAGGAACAAGCAGCGCAAACTGCAGAAGCAATAATGGAGAATTAACTCATGCGCTGATCGGTAAAATCAGGCAGGTCAGTTGATATGCGCTGACCCGAGGTCAGGATTCAAATGTTACCTGGACGACACTGCCCCGCCGCGAGATCACCCGGCAATTGAACCGCGCGCCATGCGGATCAACGTAAAGCTTGAAGGTTTCGGGTACACCGATCCAGCCGCCAAGGGTTATAAATGCGCCCTGTTCGGAGAAGTCCCGCATGGTGCAGGGCACTCCCTTTTCCTGCCCATCCACTATAATGTAGGCGATCCGCGGAGGACGATTTCTTTTACGTGCCGGCAGTTCATTACCGGAAGTCACTTTGGGGGCGGACTTGGCGGCAAGGTTATTTTGAGAAGTTAACAATAGCAAGATTCCATACAAGCCGATAAAGTTGATCGACACCATGCTATGAGAAACATGGTTAATGACGGTTTAAGACAAACAAATTTCCGGGAATTCTATTAAATTTTTCCCGCATGAAGACCGGAGGATGACATGATACCCTTGATGGAAATGCTCGCACAGGGCGGGAACGGAGAAGCAATCCGTCAGATGTCCAGACAGTTTGGACTTTCCTATGATCAGACAGAGAAGGCGACAGAGGCGCTCATGCCTGCCTTTAGCGAAGCATTGAAACGCAATACTGCCAACTCTATGCAATTCATGAATTTCATGCAGGCAATGGCGACCGGGCGGCATGCAGAATACTTCGACAATCCCGATATGGCATTTTCTGGAAGCGGTATTAATGAGGGAAATGCAATACTTGGACATCTATTTGGTTCCAAGGAACTCAGCCGCGCTGTGGCAGATAATGCCGCCCAGATGACCGGGCTGTCGCAGTCGATCCTTAAGCAGATGCTTCCGTCGCTTGCTCCCATGATATTAGGTGGGCTTTTCAAGCAGATGAGCGGGGCAGGAAGCCAGCAGGCCGGTACATCCGGCAATCCATTCGGATGGATGCTCGAGCAAATGTCAGCCGGGATGGGCCAATCGCCCTCCGGCCAGCCCAGCGGGCTGGATAATCCCATCGGTAAGATGTTTGAGGACATGATGAGCTCTGGCAAGCAGGCCATGCCGTCATCCGGGGCGGACAATCCCTGGGGCAAGATGTTTGAAGAGATGATGAAGGGCATGGGGCAAGGTACCGGAACAGGAACGGGTTTAGCAACGGATAATCCCTGGGGCAGAATGTTTGAGGAAATGATGCAGGGCGGCATGGGTGGTTTTGCAGGTACTGCGACCGAGGGAAAATCGTCCTCAAGCCGCACTGACGGCAAAGGCCCGATGGAAGAAATGTTCGGAAATATGTTTGAGACGGGCAGGCAAGTTCAAAAAGACTATCAGAAAGGTATCGAATCAATATTCGACCAATACCTCGACGGTATGAACAAGAGTTAGTTTCTGCTGCGCAAACCAGGTTGAGTAAAAACAGGCATTTTGTGATTTCAAAGTATCAGAAGCTTGCGACAAGTTTTGCCATGCCCTGATAGCCCTGCATGTCACTGCCAAAGAAACCGGCGCCATCCAGAACAAGGCTTGTGGTAGACGAGATGGCAATATCTGCCTCAAGGCCCAGATAGGCTGATTTGCTGTCAGTATCGCCAAAGCCAATCGGGTTGGATATGCCCAGCATGGCAACTGAAACCGCATCATCTCCGGTTGAATGCCTGAACAGATAGCCAAGGCGGCCTGTCAACGTGCCGAAATTGACCTGCTTGGCAGCCGCCATTTCTACATTAGCCTCAACCATGCCAATGGATCGCGAACCGACAGTCGCATTGGCCGCAGAACCACTTTCTGTGTAACCATCAATTTCCTGCATGGCATAACGAATGCGAGCGGATGGGGTATAGACGATGTCTCCGCTGCTAATGTCCAAGCCAATACCCGCTTCCGGAGCAAGAAACCAGCTATGATAGGAAGCATTGGCGCTGCCACGGCCAAGGGTCAGCCCATTGGTTAGCGCAAGGTTGTCATTGACAAATCTTGAACTGTCAGACGATAGCCAGCCGCCAACGATGCCAAAGTCTATGTTAACGCCACTAAATTGCTGTTCGCCATAGATGCCTGCAAACCAGCCATCGGTATCAATGTCTTGAGACTGGGCATAGCGGCTATCAGCCTCGATATTGCCCTTGATATAACCGCCCATCAGGTTGAACTGCAGATTGGCAGAGTGTTGCCAGCTATAACCCGCCGCAAAACCGTATTGATCAATGGTCTGATCAAGAGTTGTGCTGTCCCCGTCATGGTCAATTGAACCGCCAAAGCCGGATATCCAGAACTGACCCGGAGCAGTGGGAGAAATATAGGCGGGATCAAGATCGGCACCAAAAGTTCCACCATCGATGCCAAAAGCTGAAGATAGACGATTGTCCGAGTAGGAAGACAGCAATCCGGCATCAGGCGCATAGCTGGTAGCAGCGCTATAGCGATTTCTGCGCAGGCCACTACGGCCCACTTGCGACAACAGGTTTGTCATGTCACCAAGCTGGTTGACACTGCCCGCCAGACCTGAAGGATCATAAGTCGCAAACTGCTTGGTGGCGGAATTATAAAACCATGGCACGGGTCCTGAGATCGAAGATGGATCACCTCCGAACATTGGGCCGCTCGACAGATCCCACAATACTGAATGTGACTTGCCGGTTTGCAGGTTTACAAAGGCCGGGCTCGCAAAGAGTATTTCCCCACCAAGATATCCAGGCGCCTGAAGGTTGAGGACGCCACCAAAACTATCCATCACGATCGAAAAGGAGCGCTCGCTGACCACATAACCGCTATTGGTAATTGGCGAGCAGTCGCAGGCAGTGTTCAGGATCCCGATCGCATTGATCCCCCTGGTGTGAACCATGCCGCTATTGGACACTGGTGAATTGATTGTTCCATCGTTCCAGATACCATGGGACTCTTCGCCCTCGGTACGGATCGTGCCAATATTGGTCACAGGAGAATC
Source organism: Rhizobiaceae bacterium (assembly GCA_051009635.1). GTDB lineage: Bacteria > Pseudomonadota > Alphaproteobacteria > Rhizobiales > Rhizobiaceae > BOKV01. Next base: position 504 of record JBPCWJ010000140.1, on the reverse strand, counting down.
GTCGGAAAAATCGTTCAATATTCCAAAAGAGTCATCTCCCCTGGTATGGATTGTACCACTATTGGTCACAGGAGAGTTGATATTGCTTTCATTCCAAATCCCCCAGGATTCAAAACCATCAGTATAAATCGCACCACTATTGGTGATGGGAGAATTGCTTGAAAACAAGTTATAGATTCCGTCGGCAAAATCGCCTTCAGTATGGATCGTGCCGCTGTTGGTGACAGGCGAGTTAACGGTACCGACGTTGAATATCCCGACGGCATTCTCGCCCTCGGTACGGATTGAGCCGCTATTGGTAACCGGAGCGTTATCCGACTCATCGTTTATGATCCCGTCGGCGTTATCTCCCTCGGTGTGAATTGAGCCGCTATTATTAACAGGGGAATCATCAGATCTATCATTATAGATTCCAAAGGAGCTATTCCCTCCGGTATGGATCATCCCACTGTTGGTGATGGGGGAATTGGGGGAAATATTGTTGAAGATCCCATCGGCATTTCC
>JBPCWJ010000139.1:0-3410 GCA_051009635.1 Rhizobiaceae bacterium | reverse complement strand
ATGTCAAACCGCGTACTGCAGTTGAAAATGCCCGCCATGAGAGCGGCAAATGGCATCTGGCACTGACAGACACAAATGGCGGAACAGAGAATAATGTTACCGCCTCCATGGTTATCAATGCTGCCGGGCCATATGTTGATGACGTTCTGAAAAATGTGTTCGGCAGAAATGATGCCCATCACGTACGACTGGTGCGGGGCAGCCACATCGTGATCAGGAAAAAATTCCAGCATGACCGGTGTTACATTTTCCAGAATTCCGATGAACGGATCATTTTCGCCATTCCGTATGAACGTGATTATACGCTGATCGGCACCACTGATGTTGAACATGGCGAGATGGACGGGCCGCCGGAAATCACTGATGAGGAAACCGACTATCTGTGCAAGATGGCGAGCGAGTATTTCATTGAGGAAGTAATCCGCAAGGATATCGTCTGGACTTATTCGGGCGTCCGGCCTCTCTACGATGACGGAGCTTCAAAGGCACAGGAAGCAACGCGTGACTATGTAATCAAGAAAGATGAAGCGCTGGGCGATGGTTCGCTATTAAACATTTTTGGCGGGAAGATCACGACGTTTCGCCGTTTGGCAGAATCTGTAATGGAGGAAGTCGAGGAAATATTGGGAAACCGTGGCCCTGCATGGACGAGTGGCGCCACCCTGCCCGGTGGAGATTTTCCGGTGACCGGTTATCAGGATCTCGTGGAAGAATATGCAAACCGGTTCCCGTTCCTTGAGCATGGTCTTGTTGCCAGGCTGGTTCGTCACTACGGAACTGACACCGGTGTCATGCTTGATGGAATAAAAAGCCTGAAAGATATGGGCATTGATTTCGGAGCCGGTCTTTTCGAGGCTGAAGTACGTTATCTGATAGCCCATGAATGGGCCATTGAGCCTGAAGACATTTTATTCCGGCGTACACGGCTGGGAATTTCAATGACTGGCCAACAGATAAATGCCTTGCGTGATTACATGAAAAAGCCTGCAAGACGTAACCGCAAGAGGGCGGTCTAACGCCATTCTGAATTCCTGACCCAAGTTTGTTGAATTGTTGCGATGGGTTCAAGAAGCCTTGCAATCGACCAGACCCAACTCGACCAGTACTCGATGAAATTTCAGTTTTCTTGCTGAGTCACATGCAAAATAGTCACTGCCACATTCGGCCATTAGTTTAATGCGTTCGGAATAGATTGGGTCAAGTGGAAGTCCGGTAGCCTGCAGAGCAACTGTACCCAGAAATGCAATGTCGAGATCACTGCCCGTTGATGTGGATGTTGGTTGAAGTTCCCGGTTGATACCTTCAATTGCATAAAAGGTCTTCAGGTGGCGGGAATTGCTTTCCGGCAATTTCAATGCAGTTTCAATGCGCCGTGTCATCACTGGTTGATGATCGCCATACCGGACGGCGACTGCATTACGATTTGGAAAACGGGAGCTATATTCAGCAGTGAATCCCTTCCAGCTTTCAGCAGTCTCGGCCAAGCGTACAAAATATTCCTCATATTGATCGTCTGGCAATGAATTCCTTGCGAAAAGGCGTTCGCTTTCGAAGCTGGCCGGAGAAACCTGTTTTACCGAATGCGGTCCGTGATTGAAGTTGGTCAGCAGGATGAACAAACGTGGACTTGAATCCTCCTCATTTCTTTCTCCTACAATTGTTCTTGCTGCCTGCATGAACATTGCATCGGAACTGGTTTCTTCAAATCTGGCAATATCGAATGGTACTGGCAGATCTTCGATGAACACGCGATCATCAACGCCAATCGAGGCATAAAACCGGTCATAGTCGAGGAAATTTCGACGGCATGCTGCGACGAGCGTTGTCTGATATCCAAGCTCGGAGAGATAATCTGGCAGGGTGTGGTGGAATCTACCAGCACCTTTCTTGAACAAGAAATATGAGTCTGGTCCGAAACTCCTGCTGGAAAGGCCAGTCAGCATACTAAATTCTGTCTGCCAGGAACCGCCACCGTATATTTCAACCTGCAAGGTTCCGCTTTGGGCATTTGGAGGCGAGAAAAATGCTTCCAGATCATTATTGACGGGAAGTCCGAAAGTACGGGGATCGAACACGGATTCATGCTGGACAATAAAAATGTCCGGTCTTTGGACACCGGGCATGTCGCTGCTGTCTTTCCGTGATGGCTCGCTGGTCTCCAGTGGCTCGTTGGCGATATCGATAAAGCGAAGACCGGTCGTGCGCCACCAGCTTTTGAAGTCCAGAAAAGATGCAATGAAGCTCGACAGGAATCCTGCCCGATCAGTGAGGTGCTGACGAAAATAATTTGCGCCTCCGTAGAGCCGGTATGCAGCAGCAATCAACAACATTACAAAAATCAAGACGATTAATCGGTAGGTGAACGAATATTGAGCGCTATCACCTGTTAGAAGGACCAGGACTGCCGAACTGATTAGAAGAGCTGCGCAGGAAAGCGAAACAATCGCGGTAAGGCGGTATTGTTTCAGCATGAAGGGTATGGTTCCGCTGAATGTCAGTGCCAGATCTGAGATTGCGAGCTTCAAACCGCTGTGATGATGTTTAACTGCTGATGCTCCTGAGATAAGGAATGCAAGTATTGTGGCCAGTAAAGCTGAATTGAAGGGTTTTCCGACAAAAAGAAACATCAAGCCGGTTAAAAACAATAGTGAAGCAATCGCAAACGGGAAATAAATCCATCGCCGCTCCGCCAGACAGATCAGGCCTGCCAGAACTATCCAGAAAAGGGCGAATTTCATTTGGAGACAGCTATCCTGAAACTTTGATCAGCTTTTCAAGAGAACTAGGGTAATAGCACTGAATACTCAAGACCATGCCGATGGCATACAATTTTATTATTCCCGCGAGCTTCAAATTCTGATTTCTTGCGTTTTTTGGCTGTGATTGCAACAATTGAAACACGCGGGCTGGCGTCGGAAACGTGACTGATACTCTTTGCGCCCATATGACTGCCAGCGACGAACCGGATCGGTGAATACCAAAGGGCGAGCGTTTAAACAAATTGAGATGTCACAGAATATGAAAGGGTATGACTATGTCGGGAACCAACACAGAAAACACGGCAAATAATGCAGCAAGCAATGCTGCCTTGAAGGGATTGCCGACAAAAAGAAACATCACGCCGGTCAAAAACAGAAGTGAAGCAATTGCAAACGGGAAATAAATCCATCGCCGCTCCGCCAGGCAGATCAGGCCTGCCAGAACTATCCAGAAAAAGGCGAATTTCATTTGGAGATCGGGATCCTGAAAACTTTGATCTAATTTACGATAGAACTAGGGTAAGGGTCCCGATTACACAAGGCAGCACCTTTTGAAGATATCAATCGCCAGCACCTTCAAGCTTCAAAATCTGGATTCTTGCGTTTTTCGGCTGTGATTGCAACAATTGAAACACGCGGGCTGGCGTCGGA
>JBPCWJ010000138.1:0-2774 GCA_051009635.1 Rhizobiaceae bacterium | reverse complement strand
TTTTACGGAATTCGAAACAGCTGCCCGTAATAATGTCTCCTTCATCGCTGTGATCGGTAATGACCTGCGCTGGAATGCCGAGCATCAAATCCAGTTGCGTGACTATGGCCAATCTCGTTTGATTGGGTGTGAACTAAGTGATGCACGTTATGATCTTGCAGCCGAAGCTCTTGGTGCACATGGCGAATTTGTGACCGATCTTGCCGATCTGGACGCCGCGCTGAAACGGGCCGTCGAGAGCGGTAAACCGGCCTGCGTCAATGTAATGATCGAAGGTCTGCCAGCTCCGGGACCTGCTCCGCACTAGCTGGTGTTGTTATCAGGCATTGGGGATCGGAATATACCGATCTCCACTGCTTCCAGCAGCGCCTTGTGAATTTCCTCAATGACGCGCCTGCGTGGATTGGTTTCGTCAAACGCCAATCCCAGGTGCCTGCTTGGCCCATCCTTGCCCAAGGACAAGCGTTTCAGTGGAAGTGAATTGACCGAACGTACCGACCGGCCGGGAACTATCGACACACCCAGATTGGCAAACACCATGCTGGAAATTGCTTCCAGCCCATCAAGCTCCATGGTTTCATTGACCCGGATGTCTTTTGACTGCAGCCAAGCTTCGATCACCCGTCCGACAACCGCATCACGACTGAAGCGGATAAACGGGTTTTCAGCCAATAGCTGCATGACATCATCGGATTTCGTTTCATGCGAGGCGAGCAATTGCAGCGGTTCCTCGGCAATCTGAAGAAACGCCATTCCCGCCGGCAATATTGTCGGCTGTGAGACAATCGCAGCGTCAACATTGCCGCGCTCAATCTGCGACAAGAGCGCCGAGGTCAAGGCTGGTTGAAGGCGAACATGAAGATCACCGAAATCCTTCTTCAAAAGTGAAATGGCCAGAGGCGCGAGGCCGGTGAGCGATGTCGGCACGGTTCCCAGAACGATGTCGCCACGGAAAATCTCGTCACCCAATACCGAGGGTACAATATTGTCGTAGGCGCGGATGACTTCTTTCGCCTTGGCTACAATGGCGCGGCCGGTAGGTGTCAGTTCTGGCGTGCGTTTGCTGCGATCAAATAGCGATACCTGCATTTCATTTTCAAGGGTTCGCATCTGCTGACTGACGGCTGCATGGGTGACTGCGACTGCATCGGCAGCGGCGGAAAATGTCTTGTTGGCATCTACTGCGACAAGCGTCCTGAGCATCCTGATGGACATGGTTTGGCCTATTTATGTAAGAAAATTCGTCGAAATTTGCTTTTCGATTTAGCAGAGATAAATTCTATCTTACAAGTAATGGCTGCCGCCAAATGTTGGATTCTTTAAGACCGGCAGGATTGAAACTTGCTGAAATAGGATGTCTTTCTCAGCATTTTCCTGTCCGCCCAGACCTTCAGATCGGCAATCGTAAATTCCCGCAGGAACGGATTGGCGTTAACGATTTTGTCTCGGGTAATTCGCCCTGATGCATCTGCACCCGCCATGATTGTCGCAGCATCAGCGGTTTCCTCGGCCGTCAGGATGGCAACTGCACCGGCGCTTCCAGCAAAGTGCGAAAGGTAGAGTGTGCCCGGCGTGACCGCCTGACCATATCTGCGTAGTACCTTCGCATTTCCTTCGGCAAATCGCGCGGTCATCTCACGCGACAACTCCATATCATGCCGCAAATCCAGCAGTTTCTTTCTGGGCAGGTGCGCCAGGTCAGGCCTGTGTTTGCGGATCAGGTTCAACCAGGTTGCTTCGATGAATTGACCCGGTCCCGAAGCTGTTGAACGCTTGTTTTTGGCATTTGTGCAGCCATTCGATTCCACCTGAATAATCTTCGAAACAACCGGGTTAGCGTTATCCCTGTCGCGGATAATGTCGTTCACTATTTCAGGTAAAACAATAAAGACCGTTACGCCAATAACCATCAAGAGCCAGAAGGCAACAACACCCAGAACGGTGCGCTCTGTCGCAACAGTCAAATTGCCAAATTCATCTTGTCCGGCCGGGATCTCATCCTGACCCGATAGATGAATATTCGTTGAGTTGCCGGCGTCCTGGCTGTGATCAGTCTCAAGACCGCGGCTTCTGTTTGTTGCCTGTTCCACTGTCATTTGGAACACTCTCCAAATTGCAGCCCGCCAGCAATGATTAGCCATGGCGGTTAACATGATGTTAACCCGTTTTGGCCGACAACGAAAACCGTCAAACGCAAGTATTCAGTTTTGGCGCACGCTCATTGACACCCGTGTTCGATGCCATCGGTGACATCAGTGAAATGTGTACCCTACTGGAATGTTGGAACTGCCTTCCGGTTGCCGGATATGTCACAGGCTAATCTGGAAACGCTTCAGGTTCAGTAAGCCAGTCATGTGTTTGATGCTCTCGCAAGGGCAACACCGCCCCCAATCCAATTTGGAAAACTGGAGGCGGTATCAGATCAAATCGAGACTATTTCACGCCATCAACCTTTGGTCACTTTCATATTTGAGGTATCCAGCAAAGTGCGCTTCCTAAGTTCAATTTTTTTGTCCCCTGGCATATTTTCAATGACCCATTCAGCACTCGGCCTTGCGCGAGTCCTGTCTCTGAATCTTCTAATTAATTCACGCCATTCTGTGGCTTTTTCCGGCCCGAGTTTCAACATTAACTCAACAAGCGTCGCCTGATCTTCTGGCATAAGCTGATTGAAGCTCAGGCCAGCAGCCAGTTCCGGGAACGGATTATAGTCGTCAGCAAACCCCTTCCCGTGTGGATATGATTCTACTTCCTTTAATATATCTTGGTATTGC
>JBPCWJ010000137.1:0-14184 GCA_051009635.1 Rhizobiaceae bacterium | reverse complement strand
GAATAATTGCCACCGCACCGGCCGCACCAAGCGCCAGCGAAATGAATGGCAGATCGGAAAGATAATATTTGCCGGGCTCAAGTCCCAACCAGATGCTGACGGCATCAGGAACCGCAACAAATGTATAGAGACCATTGATCACTGCCCAGACCAACAGGCCCGCCACCGCAATCTTCACATTTTCCTTTGCCCAATCAGCCAGACGGAAGATGTTCTCTGCGAAAAGGTATCCGGCGAAAAAGTAGACATAACGGGATGTAAACTCATCCACCAGCAACCAACCGGTATGAATCGGCAGGATTTCGAGTAACGCGGCAACGCCGAGCGTCAGATACCAGGGAACCGATTTGATTAGACGGGTAACAATAAAGAAGACCGGCAGCATGTAGATGAACCAAAGCGTGCCGAATGGCTCGATCAGGCTCATGGCCCAGAATTGCGCAACATCCATCAGGGATTGACCCTCGCCAAGCCATTGTGGTGTCTTGGTCACGAACTGGATGGTCATCCACAACACGTAAAAATAGGCAAAGTGGACGACTTTCCGGTCAATATAGCGGAGCCAGGGTCTTGAAATGACCAATCCGAGAAACAATCCCGAAATCAAGAAGAAGTCCGGCATGCGGAACGGTTTGGCGAACTGGACCAGATAATGCATCCAGCCTGTGTCGCCGGCAGCCTTTTCCACACCCAATGTCGAATGCATCATGATAACAAAGATGATGCAAAAGCCCTTGGCGTAGTCTACCCATTGTACCCGGCCGGGCTTATTTCCTGACCCGGCTGAACGCATGTTTGGAGATGTGGTGGTACCAGCAATCGCAGCTTCAGACATGAGAGATCCAGCAATTATTCAAATTTTAGGAAAACTAGCCGGGACGATCCAAATAAATTGATAAGAAAATTGCTAAAATTTTAACGATATCAGCACTTTTACCGCGCAAAACAAAGAAAACCTGAATTGGGGCGGGCTGTTTAATCACCCTTTAAATCGCCTCAATTAGGCTCGACTTGCGCCTTTGCCCCGCCAAGATCACGGCATTATTCCAAGGTATACCGGCTTAAATGGTAAACAGAAAAAACAATAAGAAACGCGTAGAGCCGCAATTTGAAAAGCGGTCGGCTGGCAAAACCGGCCTCGATTTACGGCTAAGTGCTGAAGACCGGATTGGAACCAAACCTTCAGGCAGCAAGAAAGCTGCAACAAAGGCACCGGCAAAACCAAACAGTACACGCGGCAAAAAATCCAGGGCATCAAGCACCGCCCCCAATCGCAAAACAGCAAAAACCTCACGCAAGCCTTCCAGTGATCGCCGATCACCGGGGCGGGGAGGATCACGCAAAAGGCGTACAAACAAGAAAACGGTGCGCAGCGGTGCGCTCAGGCGTTCAATATACTGGTGTCTGGTGCTCGGGATCTGGTGCGGGATCGGGCTGACCTGCGTGGTTGGCTATTACGCGGCCCAATTGCCACAAATGTCAACCTGGACTGTTCCGGATCGACCGCCAAATGCGCGCATCGTTTCGGTGGATGGGAAATTGATTGCCAATCGGGGTACTGCCGGTGGCGAGACAATGCCGATAGAAGTCATGTCGCCCTATATTCCCATGGCAGCAATGGCAATTGAGGATCACCGCTTTCACAAACATTTCGGGGTCGATCCGCTGGGTCTTGCCAGAGCCATGACAAGAAACCTCATTGAAGGTTCCGTCGTTCAAGGTGGCTCCACGATCACCCAGCAGCTTGCAAAGAACCTTTTTCTTGAGCCGGAAAGAACGATTGCGCGGAAAATCCAGGAAGCTGTGCTCGCAATCTGGCTGGAAGCGAAATACACCAAGGATGAAATCCTCGAAATTTATCTGAACCGCGTCTATTTCGGTTCCGGTGCCTACGGCGTGGATGCCGCTTCACGCAGATATTTCGGAAAGTCAGCGCGCGATGTAACGCTTGCCGAAGCGGCTTTATTGGCTGGTCTGCTCAAGGCGCCTTCAAGATTGTCGCCGGCACGTGACCCGAAAGCAGCAGAGACGCGGGCACAAATCGTTCTTGCCGCAATGCGCCGCGAAAGCTTCATAAGTGATCGTGAGGCCGCGCAGGCTCTGGCAATGCAGGCAAAGAAAGCGAAACGGTACTGGTCAGGCTCCGAACAATATATTGGCGATATGGTAAAGGGTCAGCTCCGGGCGCTTATCGGTGATATCCAACAGGACGTCATTGTCGATACAACCATCGATCTGGACCTGCAAAAGGCTGCCGGAACCATCATCAGTGATACGCTGACAAAAAATGGCGAGAAGCTCAATGTAGGCCAGGGGGCGCTGGTTGCGCTTGATGGAACGGGAGCCATACGTGCGCTGGTAGGCGGTGGTGAATATGCAGAAAGTCAGTTTAACCGGGCAAGTGACGCCAAGCGCCAACCGGGTTCGGCCTTCAAGCCGATAGTCTATCTGACCGCTCTGGAAGCGGGTCGTACGCCTGAGACAATTCGCAATGACCGTCCGGTCAAAATCGGAAGATGGACACCTGAAAATTACAAACGGGAATATAATGGCAATGTGACCCTTAAAACCGCGTTGTCGAAATCATTGAATACGGTCGCGGCACAATTGGTAATGGAGGTCGGGCCAAAATCGGTTGTTGAAACGGCACGCCGGCTGGGCATTCGTTCAAAACTCCAGGCCAATGCATCCATTGCGCTGGGTACCTCCGAAGTTTCGCTGATGGAACTGACTGCGGCCTATGCGCCATTTTCCAATGGCGGGTATAGCGTCACACCATGGCTGATCAGAAGAATACGGTCATCAGACGGAAAGGTCCTTTATGAGCGGCAGGAAGCGGGCTCCCGGCAGGTAGTACGCCAACGTGAACTCGGCATGATGAACACGATGATGTCGGAGGTTCTAAAGTCCGGCACAGGCGGGGCAGCGCGTATTTCCGGCTGGCAGGCTGCAGGGAAAACCGGAACGACGCAGAATTCAAGAGACGCGCTTTTTGTCGGATATACCGCCAATCTCGTGACCGGCATCTGGTATGGCAATGATGATGGTTCTCCAATGAACAAGGTAACAGGTGGCAGTCTGCCCGCGCAAAGCTGGTCCAGGTTCATGTCACTGGCGCATGAAGGTGTGCCCGTCGCGGATTTGCCCGGCCGCTATCAAGGTGAGTTGGCGGCCATGCCTTCACGACGGCCAGCCCGGCCGATTGCAGGAAGAGGAGAATCGGGAATACAAACCGGTGAAGTGGATTATCGCGCAACCCATGGCAGCGGGCCGGTTAGCTCAGGACCACGCCCGGGCGGTGATCTTTCCAGCAATGGTGGCGTTGGCCGGCCGAAGGGCATTTTGGATCTCCTTTTCGGTCCCCGGCATCCGGGATAACCCCGGCCAGCTTGCAATCAGCAAGACATAAAAGGACCCGTCCCGGAAATACCGGAACGGGTCTATTTTCTACTGTTAATACAACAGTTTAGCCGAACATCACAGGTTCAGCGAAAATGTCAGTCCAGCGCGGGGATGCGAAGCACCTGACCTGGATAAATCAGGTCGGGGTCTTTCAACATTGGCTTGTTGGCTTCAAATATAACCGTATATTTGTTGCCCTTTCCCTTGCCGTAGTTCGCCTCGGCGATCTTCCAGAGATTGTCGCCTTTGACAACCGTATACAATACAGGATCCTTTGCTTCAGATCCGCCTGCGTCTGCCACTTGCATCTCGGAGGCTTCAACCTTGGAAATTCCAAGTGTATTGCCCACAGCGATGACAGCTTTTTCAAATGCCGACTGGTCGGCAACTTCACCCTTTATGACCGCAGTATCACCCTTGACCTCAACTTCGACCTTGTCGGTGCCGAGATCGAAACTGTCGAGCTCCTTTTTCAGGTCTTCAGCGCTTGGTGATTCTTCATCATCACCAATGCCCAGCTTCTTGCCCACGGATTTTACGAAATCAAATATACCCAATTTTGCCTCCTCTCAGGATAGGTCCGGCGATATATCTGCCATTTGATGGACGCCCCTGCAAGGAACAATCAGCGGTAGCTTCAATTTTAATCGGCATTGGCGGGGATAATTGCTATTCGGCAGCCTGCAAAATCACTGGAGCAGCAGCAAGAACATCGCCATCAACGTGGTTTTCAAACTTGGCGAAATTGTCGCTGAACATTGCTACCAGATCGGCTGCAAGCGCGTCATATGCCGCCTTGTCCTGCCATGTAGAGCGAGGATCAAGAATTGAGGTTTCAACGCCAGCCACCGAGACCGGTACTTCAAACCCGAAATTGGGATCAATCCGGAATTCGGCATTGTTCAGGCTACCATTCAGAGCTGATTTCAGCAGGGCGCGCGTCTCCTTTATCGGCATACGCTGGCCGGTACCGTAGCTTCCGCCGGTCCAGCCCGTATTGACCAACCAGCAATCCACATTGTGTTTGCCAATCAGCGCGCGCAGCAGATTGCCGTATTCGGCGGGATGACGCGGCATGAATGGTGCACCAAAACATGTGGAGAATGTCGCCTGCGGCTCAACAACGCCATTTTCCGTACCGGCAACCTTCGCGGTATAGCCGGAGAGGAAGTGATACATTGCCTGAGCCGGTGTCAGTCTTGCGATTGGAGGCAGTACCCCAAAGGCGTCTGCCGTCAGCATAATTATGTTGCGCGGATGGCTGGCCTTTCCGGTTTCGCTTGCATTGGGTATATAATCGAGCGGATAGGCGCAGCGCGTATTCTCGGTCAGGCTTGCATCATCGAAATCGGGTTTTCCATTTTCATCGATAATGACATTCTCCAGAACAGTGCCCGGCATGGATGTCGTGGCAAAGATTTCGGGCTCTGCCGATTCTGAAAGACGAATGGTCTTGGCATAGCAGCCACCCTCGAAATTGAAGATGCCATCTGAACCCCAACCATGCTCGTCATCACCAATCAACTCACGGCTGGCATCGGCTGACAATGTGGTCTTGCCGGTGCCTGACAGGCCAAAGAATATTGCCGTTCCATCCTTTTCATCAAAATTTGCCGAACAATGCATCGGCATTACGCTGCGCTCCGGCAGAATGTAATTCAAATAGGTGAAGACGGACTTCTTCATTTCCCCGGCATATGCGGTACCGGCAATCAAGACCAGTTTACGGCTGAAATCACAAGCGATGACAGTCTCGGTACGGCAGCCATGACGCTCGGGATGGGCACGAAAACCGGGCAAATCGATGATCGTCATGCCGGCGGCAAAGGATTGAAGATCTGATTTTTCCGGGCGAATCAACAGATTGCGAATGAAGAGTGAGTGCCAGGCCAGCTGATTGATCACCCGGACACTGATCCGGTTGTCCATATCCGCACCACCGTACAGGTCCTGAACATATAGGTCTTGCCGGCCTGCAAATTCGATCATGTCCTGGTAGAGGGTCTCGAAATGGGTGGGATGCATTTTCTTGTTGTTACCCCACCAGACAGAATCGATTGTCGTCGCATCGGCGACAATAAACTTGTCCTCGGGAGAACGGCCTGTATGGCTACCGGTTTCAACCGCAAGCGTACCGCCCTGGGCCAGTCGCGCCTCACCGCGGTCAACTGCGTGATCGCACAGTTCCTGCCTGTCGAGATTATACCAGACATTTTTGGTTGGCTCGATGCCGATGGCATCAATATCAAGGTCTGGATTGTGCAAACCATGTTCGCCAGCCAATCTCTTTTCTACAACTTCCTTGTGAGAAACAGTAACTCCCATTGAATTCCTCCCCGTGCCTGCAAAATGGGGAAATGCAGGCCGCAATACAGAAATTTTTCTGATCCAGTTGATCAGTATGATGAATTTGCCTATAGCGGTTAAAATTAGGAACCACAACAGGAAAAATGGATTTTCCTTAATGATATCAAATATTTAATCGATTTAAAAAATTTAAACGATTTAAAACAAACCAGCGTGTCAGCTGCACGAAACGTTCCCTTCGCCATATGGGGGAAATAGAAGGTTGAATGGCGCAATAAGTGTAGCCAAATGTAGATTGTACAGGTCAAATCCTGCTAATGTGCCTCACGTCACAATTTGTGCGCATTTTTGAAGCCTTTGCACACTTAATAATGCTCGAATAAATTCGGCAACAAAGGCGGAGAAAATATGCATATGTCCAGGGAGCTTCACGGCATGCCAACTATTGCGCTCGTAGATGATGACCGGAATATTCTTACATCGGTATCGATTGCGCTCGAATCGGAAGGATACCGGGTCGAAACCTACACAGACGGTGCCTCGGCGCTGGACGGCCTGTCGGCAAGAAAGCCGGATCTGGCAATTCTGGATATCAAGATGCCACGCATGGATGGAATGGAATTACTGCGCAGATTGCGGCAGAAAACTGATATTCCGGTTATCTTCCTGACTTCAAAAGATGAGGAAATTGACGAACTGTTCGGTCTCAAGATGGGTGCGGATGACTTTATCCGCAAACCATTCTCCCAGAGACTGCTGGTCGAAAGGGTAAGGGCCGTTCTGCGTCGTGTTGCAGCCCTTCCCGAAGGTACCGCAAAGAATGGAGCCGGTGGCGAAGCAAAAATGCTGGAACGTGGCGGTCTTGTCATGGACCAGGAACGCCATACCTGCACATGGCTGGGCAAGCCGGTTACACTGACGGTCACGGAGTTTCTGATTCTTTATGCATTGGCGCAAAGACCCGGCGTCGTCAAAAGCCGGGACGCCCTGATGGATGCTGCATATGATGATCAGGTCTATGTTGATGACCGGACAATTGACAGCCACATCAAGCGTCTGAGAAAGAAATTCAAGACTGAAGACACCGAATTTGAAATGATCGAAACGCTCTATGGTGTCGGCTATCGTTTCAAGGAAGCGTGATTGCGACTGGAATTTAATGGCTGTTTGAGGCAATCTTGGCCTGGCTGAAAGCCGGGACCATGGACAAGTGGAAAATTTATGGTCAGACCGGTTTCGCTTTTAGGCATGAAAGTTGAACCTGCCGGGTACTGAATGGATCTCGAAACAAAATACAGACCGGCCAAACATCTGGCGGATGTCGAAGAAGATGCGACGGATTCAGGACCGGAATCCGCCAAGAGATCCGATGTCATGGCAGATGCTGACCAGGCTGTTGATCCATTGGAGTCCCCGCGCGCAGGCGATATTGGTGACATACGGGATCTGGAAGACGTCAAGAAGACGATGAATGCCAGCGGCAAGATGCTGCTGGATTTGTCTTCGCGCATGCTGAGATCCTTCCGTTACGTGTTCTTCTCCTCGTTGACACGCCGGATCCTGTTCCTGAATTTGACCGCTCTGGCGGTTCTTCTATCCGGTATCTTGTACCTGAACCAGTTTCGTGAGGGGCTGATTGATGCCAGAAAGGAAAGCCTGCTGATCCAGGGTACGATTATTGCCGGTGCGATCGCTGCATCTGCAAATGTGGAGACGGATACAATCACCGTTGACCCCGACAAGCTGATTGAATTGCAGGCGGGCGAGACTGCCGTGCCCAGCATTCCAAGTTTTGAAACACTGGATTCTCCCATCAGGGCCGAACGCGTTGCAGCACTACTGCGGACGCTGATCCAGCCCACCAGCACAAGGGCCAGAATTTACGACAAGGAAGGCATATTGCTCCTTGATTCGCGGCATCTTTATGCAGGCGGGCAGATTCTGCGTTATGACCTGCCGCTGCTTGAGGAAAGCGAAGATGGAATGATCACACGCATTGGCCGTACGTTGAACCGGTGGCTTCAACGCGGTGACCTGCCCAGATATGAGGAATTTTCCGGCACAGGGATTAACTATCCCGAGGTGATGTCCTCACTTCAGGGTGGACGCTCAACGGTTGTCCGAATGACCGAAGAGGGCGAGCTTATTGTTTCGGTCTCAGTTCCTGTGCAGCGATTCCGCGCAATTCTCGGTGCACTGTTACTGTCTACCCAGGGCGGCGATATTGACCGGATTGTAGCAGAAGAGCGCATTGCAATCATGCGTGTCTTTCTGGTGGCCGCCATTGTCCTGTTTGTGCTCTCCTTCCTGCTTGCTGGAACCATTGCCAACCCGCTGCGCAAATTATCGGAAGCGGCAGTACGGGTCAGATATGGTGTGAAGTCACGTGTCCAGATACCCGATTTCTCAAAACGCAGTGATGAAATCGGCAATCTTTCCAAGACATTGAGAGACATGACCAATGCGCTATATGCGCGTATCGAGGCAATTGAGAGTTTTGCCGCCGATGTCAGTCATGAATTGAAGAACCCGCTTACGTCCCTTCGCAGTGCTGTTGAAACCCTGCCGCTGGCAAAGACGGAATCATCACGCGACCGGCTGATGGACATCATCCAGCATGATGTGAAGCGTCTGGACCGACTGATCACCGATATTTCGGATGCTTCGCGACTTGATGCCGAACTGGCCCGCGAAGATTCCACACCTGTCGATGTCAAGCTTCTTCTGGAGCGCATCGTCGACATGCAGCACATAACCAGCCGGGTCCAGCGCAAGGTTGACATAACGCTGACAATTGATGACGCGCCAACCCATGGCAAAGAGTGGTTTGTATTCGGGCATGAGACCCGGCTTGGCCAGGTAATCGTGAACCTGATCGAAAACGCCCGTTCATTCGTACCCGAATTCGGGGGAAGAATTGCTGTCCTTCTGCGCGAAAACGAAGATTTCATCGAGATTGTAGTAGGCGATAACGGACCGGGAATTCGCGCGGAAGATATCGATCGGATATTTGAACGTTTTTATACGGATCGTCCTGAAAGCGAAGGATTTGGCCAGAATTCCGGACTTGGCCTGTCCATATCACGACAGATCATTGAGGCCCATGGTGGTACGTTAACCGCCGGAAACTTCGCCCCGCCGAGAACTGGCGCGCGTTTTATTGTCAGATTACCCCGCCCATGAATCGCCAGCAATATTGTTTTCAGAAATGCCGTTTCGATGAAAGATCCTGCTGAGCAAAACCATCATTGCAGTGTTGTCGAGATTGCAGGGACCGGTATCCTGATTGAAGGCAAGTCCGGTACCGGCAAGACGTCACTTGCTTTGGGCCTGTTGGAGGCTGGAAAAATCCGTAAGGTATCGGCAAAGCTGGTCAGCGATGATCAGGCTATACTGCTGGCTGAAAATGGAAATTTACAAGCCAGTGTACCCGGCACAATATCGGGACTTGTAGAGCTACGCGGCTATGGTGTCAGGAATATCGAGTTCAAACCGTCCTGCAGGATTGACCTGGTCGGGCAATTGGTTGTTGACGAGCAATTAGAAAGAATGCCCGAGCCGATGACAACAAGATTGCTCAATATTGATTTACCGGTGCTCAAACTCCCCGAGCGCCACGAAGCGCAATGTGTTCGCATCATCTTTGCCTGGCTGGAAGACAATGGCAAACTATCCTGAATTTTGTGGAAGATTGTCTGCGACTGATCATCAAGTTGAAGGATTTTCCTTGCACCACAATGTTTTCTGGCCAAGATAGCGGCTGCACAAAGGTGGGACAGATAACCATGTTTCTACATGGTATATACGAAATCAGGGGGAATTACGGATTTTATCATGATCGGACTAGTGCTTGTCACCCACGGTCAACTTGCAAATGAATTCCGGCTTGCACTCGAACATGTTGTCGGGCCGCAAGAGGCAATTGAGGCGATTGCGATCGGGCCGGATGATGACATGGAACAAAGGCGTCAGGATATTCTGGACGCAGTGTCGGCCGTCAATAGCGGAAAAGGGGTGATCCTGCTGACGGACATGTTCGGCGGAACGCCATCCAATCTGGCAATTTCGGTCATGCAGGCCGGTGAGATTGAAGTTGTTGCAGGCATCAATCTGCCAATGCTGATCAAACTTGCCAGTGTCCGTGCAGAAGGCGATATGGAGCGGGCATTGGATGACGCCCAGGAATCAGGCAGAAAGTACATCAACGTGGCCTCCAGATTGCTCCAGGGACAGTGAGGTTGAAGGAAAATCCGGCCAGTAGATCCCGATGACAGCCAAAATCCTGAAGATATGCAACAAGCGTGGCCTGCATGCCCGCGCCTCTGCCAAATTCGTTCAATGCCTGGAGGGCTTTGACGCCGATATCCGCGTCAGCAAGGATGGGCATATTGTTGGCGGAACTTCCATCATGGGCTTGATGATGCTGGCTGCATCGGAGGGAACCGACATCCACGTGACAGCGACAGGCCCGCAGGCTGATGAAGCATTGGAAGCACTTGAGACGTTGGTAAACTCAAGATTTGGCGAAGGCGAGTAAGGCCCAACCGTCGCATGAAATGCGTAGCCGCACCAATCATATGCAGGCATAAAGATTTCTTTATATCATATTGCAATTGGGGATTTGATCTGGTATTTGCACTTGCTTACCGCATGCTGGATCAGCGCGCGGGATTTGTCATTCATATACCGCCGGTGCGCGCATGATGTGGAAATATCTCATGCTTAAGAGGGGTCTTTTACCGGCAAAATCCACCCAAGTTTCAGGAATAGAAAAATGAGTACATCAACCGACTATGCTGTGAGTGATATCGGACTGGCGGATTTTGGCCGCAAGGAGATCGAAATTGCCGAAACCGAAATGCCGGGCCTGATGGCCTGCCGTGAGGAGTTTGGAAAATCCAAGCCTCTCAAGGGTGCGCGTATTTCGGGATCGCTACACATGACCATTCAGACTGCTGTCCTGATCGAGACCTTGAGGGAATTGGGAGCAGAAGTTCGTTGGGCGTCCTGCAATATTTTCTCGACCCAGGATCATGCAGCGGCTGCAATTGCAACGACCGGAACGCCGGTCTTTGCCATCAAGGGAGAAAGCCTGGAAGATTACTGGACCTATACAGACCAAATATTCCAATGGAGCGATGGCGGATTTTCAAACCTGATTCTGGATGATGGCGGCGATGTCACCATGTACATCCTGCTTGGCGCCCGCGCCGAGGAAGGAGAAGATGTCCTCTCCAATCCTGGAAACGAGGAAGAGGAAATCCTGTTTGCACAGATCAAGAAACGGATGGAAGAAAGCCCTGGCTGGTTTGTGAAACAACGCCATGCGATCAAGGGTGTCACCGAGGAGACAACAACCGGTGTCAATCGGCTCTATCAGTTGCAGAAAAAGGACATGCTTCCTTTCCCGGCAATCAATGTGAATGATTCGGTCACCAAGTCGAAATTTGACAATAAATATGGATGCAAGGAATCGCTGGTCGATGGTATCCGCCGTGCGACGGACGTCATGATGGCCGGCAAGGTTGCGGTTGTCCTGGGCTATGGTGATGTCGGGAAAGGTTCTGCCGCTTCCCTCCGGGGCGCAGGTGCCCGGGTCAAGGTCACCGAAATCGACCCTATCTGTGCATTGCAGGCTGCGATGGATGGATTCGAGGTTGTGCATCTGAACGAAGTCGTCGAAACGGCAGATATCTTCATTACGACGACCGGAAACAAGGACGTTATCGGTCTTGACGACATGCGCAGAATGAAAGATATGGCCATTGTCGGGAACATCGGTCATTTCGACAATGAGATTGATGTTGCCGGGCTCAAGAATTTGAAATGGACCAATATCAAACCACAGGTGGACCTGATCGAATTTGCCAAGGGCAATCGCATGATCCTCCTGTCCGAGGGACGTCTGCTCAATCTCGGCAATGCGACAGGTCATCCCAGCTTTGTGATGTCGGCATCCTTTACCAATCAGGTACTCGGTCAGATCGAATTGTTCACCAAGAGTGACGACTACCACAACCAGGTCTACGTGCTGCCGAAGCATCTCGATGAGAAGGTTGCAAGGCTGCATTTGACCAAGCTTGGGGTCACTCTTACAGAATTGTCACCGGAACAGGCTGATTATATCGGGGTTGAAACCACAGGTCCCTTCAAGGCGGAACACTACCGGTATTAAAATATTAATCTTTACCCACAACATATAGTGGCCGTGGTGTTGACAAACATCACGGCCTTTATTTTTGCGTTGGAAAGGCTTCCGAGTGATTCGCTAATTGAGTAAACTTCACCGAATCATCAAGAGGCTGCGGCCGCTGCCTGGCGGTAACAAAGCCGGATTCATGGCAGGGCGGTCTTAGGAAATCGAGCGGCGAGAGGACCAGGACATGCCAGGGGTATATTTCCCCCAATGTTCATTTGCAGCAGGCCAAAACATGGTCGATGCAATGAGCGGAACAATACTGGATATTGAGAAAGCTGGCTTTGGCCGCCGGCCTGCAAGATATTTTCGTAAACCACTATCCAGCCTGGCTTGCAAATCTTCACTGCGGTTACTTGCGATCCTGACCGCCATCCTGATCGCCCCTGCGTTTGCCTTCGCAGCTGCAAATGATCCTGTGCCGTACCGGCCATTCATACTTTCCTTCTCCACGACCGACACCATTTTGCTTGCTGTCTTCGGCGGAGCCATGAGTTTTGCCATTCTGTCTGCCGTCTGGATGATCCGCGAACGTGGTTCCCTGAACGAATCAAATCAGCAGTTCCGGCAGAGATTGTCGGATTTACGCGCCACCAATGAGCGGCTGGAGGCACTCGTCAATGTTTCGGACCAGAGAACCGTTGTATGGGAAGGTTCTGACAGCAGGCCTGAGGTATTGGGTGCTCTTTCCAAAAGTTCAGGAGCGCCAATTGACCGGCAGGACTTTCTGGCATTCGGGCGATGGCTAACGCCGGATTCGGCGATCAATTTTGAAAATGCGCTGTCAAAGCTGCGCGGCAATGCGGAAGCGTTCGATCTGCCGCTGATAACCCATATTGGCGGCGTCCTTGAAGCGCAGGGACGTACCTCTGGCAGCCATGCGCTTGTTCGGTTTGTTGAACTGACCGGAGAACGCTCGGCCCTTTCCCAGCTCGAAACGGAACATGCAAGGCTGAACGCAACCTTCGGAACCTTGCAGTCACTCTTCCAGACAATCGGCAGTCCTGTATGGCTTCGTGATTCGGCAGGTAATTTGTTCTGGACCAATAATGCTTATGCGCAGGCGGTAGATTGCAAGGATGGCGCCGAAGCAGTTGAACGCGGCGTGGAGCTTCTTGACAGCGCGCAACGCAGATCCGTCTCCAGAGTGCAGGATGCCGATGGTTCCTATAGCGGGTCACTCCCCGCGGTCATCGCCGGAGACAGGCGTATTCTCGAGGTAGCCGAGACAAGAAATGAGGCTGGAAGCGCGGGTATTGCGCTTGATCGAAACGATATCGAGGATATCAAGGCGATCCTCCGCCGGACAACCGAAACCCATGCCCAAACGCTCGATCATCTGGCAACCGCCATAGCAATGTTTGACGGTGGGCAGCGTCTGCAATTCTACAATTCAAGTTTTCAGAAGCTGTGGGGGCTGGAACCCGCATTCCTGAGCAGCAAACCGACAAATTCCGAGGTTCTTGACGCGATCAGGGCAAGTAACCGGCTTCCCGATTTTCCCGACTGGCGCAAATGGTGTGAAGATCAACTGGAAATCTACAAGGCCGTCGATACACGGGAAGATTGGTGGCACCTGCCAAGCGGTGAAACACTCCGTGTGGTCTGCAATCCACATAGCCAGGGTGGCGCGACCTGGGTGTTTGAAAATGTCACCGAACATCTGGCGCTTCAAAGCAACTACAATTCGCTGATGAAGATGCAGGGTGAAACGCTCGACAAACTTAGCGAAGCGATTGCTGTCTTTGGTCAGGACGGAAAGCTCAAACTCTATAATCCGGCATTTGCAAGGTTTTGGGCCATGGATTCCGAGGAGCTGGACAAGGGCGTGCATATCTCCGTGCTCAACCAGCAATCTGCCAGCCGCCTGACCGATACGGCAAAATGGGATGAAATCAGTGAGGCAATTACAGGTCTATATGATGTTCGCGATGACATGACCGGCCGCCTGGAAATTGATGGCGGGGAAATATTCGACTTCAGGCTGATCAGATTGCCGGAAGGCCAGACAATGCTGGCCATGGCCGACATTACCGCATCTGTCAATGTCGAGCGGGTCCTCAAGGAGCGCAATGAGGCACTTGAACAGGCCGACCATCTCAAGAACCGCTTCATCCAGCATGTCTCCTATGAATTGCGGGCTCCACTTACTTCAATTTCCGGATTTTCCGAACTGTTGGGCGACAGCCAGATCGGCAGCCTCAACCAGAAGCAAAGCGAGTATGTCGGCCATGTGACCTCATCTGCCGACACATTGAAGGCAGTCATTGATGATATTC
>JBPCWJ010000136.1:0-4596 GCA_051009635.1 Rhizobiaceae bacterium | reverse complement strand
CATAATCTGTCGCGAACGGAGGTCGGAAGCCGATGGTAGACCGACCGATTTTACCGTTACGGCTGGAAGGGGCTTTCGTACGGCGGAACGGGCGTACAATTATTGGGCCAATTGATTTTGAAGTTACGCCAAAGGGCGTAACAATTGTTATGGGGCCAAATGGGGCCGGGAAAACGACGCTTCTGCGCACCATGCATGGTTTGGAACGATTGACCGGCGGTAAGGTAACCTGGCAGGTGCCTGAGATTGAATCCCGTAAACAGCAGAGTTTTGTTTTCCAGTCACCAGTGATGATGCGCCGAAGCGTTCTGGGTAACATAACCTTTCCGCTCAAGATTCATGGGGTTCCCAAAAAAGCAGCTTGTGAAGAGGCGGAAAAATGGCTGGAGCGAATTGGTCTGGCCTCAGCCGCCGATCTTCAAGCTTCAGTACTGTCTTTGGGTGAACGACAAAAACTGTCACTGGCGCGGGCACTGATCCGCAAGCCACAAATACTGTTTCTGGATGAGCCATGCGCCAGTCTCGATGGACGATCGACACGAGATATTGAGGCACTAATTAAACAGGCATTTTCCGATGGAGTCCGCATTATCATGTCGACCCATGATGTTGGACAGGCACGCAGGCTGGCAAGCGATGCAATGTTTATCTATCACGGCAAGCTTCATGAAGCTGCGCGAGCTGACGAGTTTTTTGACGCCCCCCAAAAACCTGAAACAAAAGCATTCCTCAGAGGAGATATCGTTGAATGAAAATTCTGTCTTTGATGATATTCGCACTGGTGGCATTCAGCTCGCAGGTATCTGCCAATGAAATGAGAATGGCGGTCACAACATCTTTCCAGAATTCTGGTCTATCAGACATTCTCCTGCCGGAAATCAAATCAGACTTGGGACTGGATGTGCAACTGCTAGTGGTTGGAACAGGACAAGCGATCAGACTGGGTGAAGCAGGCGATGTTGACGCAATTCTTGTGCACTCCCGTGCCGCCGAAGATGCATTCGTCGAAGCAGGATTTGGAACGCATCGAACAGAAATCATGTACAATGATTTCGTGTTGATCGGCCCCGCAGGTGACCCCGCTAAAATTTCCGAAGCGACTGATGCTGGCGAAGCGTTCCGAAGAATTTTGGCCGCTGGTTCACCGTTTGTGAGCCGTGGCGACGATAGCGGAACGAACAAAAAGGAGTTATCCTTGTGGGAGCAGGCTGGCATCTCAAAAGCTGATCGCAAACCGGACTGGTTCAAGGAAACCGGCTCCGGCATGGGTGCGACCCTCAACACCGCCAGTGGCATGGGTGCCTATGTCCTGTCGGATCGGGCAAGCTGGCTGAAGTTTGGTAACAAAGGTAATTTGAAACTGCTTTTTTCAGGAGATTCGGAACTTTTTAATCAATATGCATATCTGCCTGTGAATCCTCAAATGCATCCGCATGTCAAATCAGACTTGGCGGCAAGCCTTGAATCCTGGTTGATCTCAGACCGCGCAAAGGCCCTGATTGACGGTTATGAAGTAAACGGACAAAAATTGTTTAAATTCAATGCCAAAGGGAATTGATTGCACGACCTGATAAAGCAAATGGGATTGCTTGGCTTTACTGCAGGTTACACGAGAGTGCGCGTGCCACGAGTTGGCATCGATGTCGTAAATCTCCGTTTACATCAATTACATCCATCAACCAGCTTCCTGCCTTCTCCCGGGTGAACAACACGAAGCCAAAGCCGCTGTCATTGATCACCGTGTTGGCCACGCTGCCTGCTACCTCAATATCGTTCGCGGAAGAAGTAGGCATTGGGTCAAGTTGCGTTCCGCTATTGCCGCTAATCAACTGGACTGGCCCGTTCGCCAGATCGATCGTTTGAAATGCATGGATATGGCCGGATACGATTAGGCTCACTGGTTCAGGAATGATGTACCCGAATGCGGCGCGCTGGGTATCATCACCATTTATGAGTTCTCCAAATGCACGCATATTTGCCCACAGGGGACGATGCGTCAGCAACCAGGTTTCACCGCTGACATCCGCAAACATCTTCATCGCCATGCGTCGATATTCAGGCATTAGCTTGGGGTTACTCTCCGGCGAAGATCCATCAGAAGCATCAAATACAATCAGATTAATTCCGTCTATGGATGCCGACCATGGTTCGGTAACTGCAGGACATTCTACCGGTACAGTGCGTGGGGCCAGATATCGGAACCACCCTTGGTCTCCACGACCACAATTTTCATGATTGCCTCTCAAAAACACAAAGGGGGCAATCGGATAAAGGTCCGCTGCTGGGTCAAGCCAGTCAGCAGACCAGCCCTGGAAATTATCTCCATAGGGTGATCCCTGGCATTTCGCAGGTATGGGGCAAGCCATCGAACGATAAATGTAGTCGCCGACATGAACAATTAGGTCTGGCGATTTGACCGCAATTTCCTTTGCGATGGTTTTTATGGGCCACGCTGCTGGATTGTTACAGTCTTGAATCCTGTTTCTTCTGATACGGCAACCGGTATCACCCATTACGACAATGCGCTGAATATCCGGGCTTGGTACTGGTAGTTGTTTTCCATCAAGGGATATCTGCTGGGACGACTGCGGCAAGCGACGTTCACAAACATTTTCCGGAAATAATGCTTCCCGTCCTGCGCGCAGACTCATTTTGATTGAACGACCATCAACCAACAATTCAGGGCAGTCTGGTGATTGGGTTATTACACGGGCAATCAACTCATTGTCCGGACCAAGCTGCACCCATGAATGCAGCGCATCAGCTGCCGCAAGACGAGATGTAAGAATAATTGAAAGCGCCAAAGCAGCGACAAATGAACCTAATTTCAAGAACACACGGGCACCTCTCGAAATTGCCACCTGGTTGGCCTGAAAGGATACACAATATGCAAACATTCGCAATTTCAGCAGGGCAGGGAACTGATGGGAAAGTTCGATGCTTCTGATCCTATTCTTTGCCAATCGCAAATGCATTTCTCAAATCGCCAAATTGGGTACGAATACCTGCCAGGGTCTCGAGATCAAACCGTTTCGAGATGAATTGAAGGATTGAGGTTGCATCATAGATCGTATGATCAACGACGCCTTTCCGGGCAAATGGCGAAACTATCACCGCTGGAACTCGCGAACCCGGCCCAAATCGATCCCCGGCGGGCGGCGTCGCTGGATCCCAATATCCGCCATTCTCGTCATGGGTTATGATAATTGCCATATTGTCCCATTGCGGGCTCTTTCGCAGTGTGTCCACAATCATCCCGATAACCAGATCACCAGCCGCAACGGTGCTATCGCCCGGATGCTGGTTGTCATTGCCATCTGGTTTTACGAAAGACACAGGTGGCAATTTTCCTGATGCGACAGCTTCCCAGAATTCCTTCATATCTTTCAAATGCCGTTCTCGAGCAGCAGTCCCCGGCGCATAGTTGGCAAAATAATTGTAAGGTTGATGATGCGGCTGAAAATTGACCGCGCCGTTGGAATTGTAAATGACACCTCGCCATGCATTTGCAGCATCCCAACCTTGTGCATACCAGGCCCAATCAACGCCCTTATCAGTTAGCCGGTCTCCAATTGTGGGCATGGTGAGCGGCGGCAATGGATGGTGTGACACATCGGCAAAGCGCGGATCGCCATCCTTGCCAGGCGGAATTCCGCTCGGCTGGTAAGGAGGTTGGACTGTGTTTACGACATGCCCATCAGGAGAAATACTTCCGTCCTTTTTCCATATCGGCGGTCCCGTTAGAGCAGACTTGGGCGAATCCTGGGCCAACGCCAAATCTCCATTTTCATCGAGTGCAACCAGCATGTGCTCCGGCGCATCGGGAAATTTTGGCGAGCATGCGCAGGAAAAAAAGAAATGGTTCAGGTTGGAGCCACCATATGCCGCCTGAAAAAACTGGTCCAGGAGAACGAATTCCCGAGCCAGCTTGTAGAGGTTAGTTCCTTCGCCATCGAAATTTCCCATCACCAGGGAGCCGGTATCATTCCAGGCGGCAAACATGTCATTTTTACCGCCATTTATCTGCATTCTGTTTTGATAGAAGCGATGTGCCGGCCCAACATTCAATATATTTGGCGACCGACTGAATAGCGGTTCATCGAGCCGAAATGGCGCATTTGGCATCGATTCTGGATAAGCAGGATCAGGAATGGATTTTCCTATCTGCCAGACCGGCGGAAGCGCAGGAAGAATTTCACCATTTCGATCTTTTTGAACAACAGAAAAACTTGGAGCGCTCGCAATATCAAATGCACCGGGAAATTCCGGCAGCAGATGTGCAAAGCTGCGGTTCTCGGCATAGACAATGACAATGGTTTCAATTGCCTCAAATCCATCGGGCAGAGGATCATCTTGGGCGGACACAGAGAAACCAAGAAATGCAAAAGTCAAAATCGATAACAGAATACGCATGAGTTTAACCCGTTCCTGGTTCAGTTATTTCTTGTGTTTCTGTAACTGCCGATTATTGCGCCTATCAAAACAGCCACATACATGACGCCAATCACCGCTTCAGATGCTGCAAGGATCCTGGCAAATGGGTGAATTGGGGAGATTTCGCCGTAACCAAGCGTTGTGATGGTCACAAGACTGAAA